>JANOWU010000073.1:0-6125 GCA_031418035.1 Acidimicrobiia bacterium | reverse complement strand
GTGGTGGCGGAGAAGTCGTGTTCGGATGGTTCGACGATTCAGGGCCAGTTCTGTGTGCAAAATTGCCCGGGTGGTGTGACTCGGACGCAGATGATTGAGTTGCCGTCGGCGCCTGAGGTGTTGGATCAGCTGGTGACGCCTCTACCCACGCCTCGGTTCTCGCCACGGTTGGAGGATGTGAGGGTGTCGAACTTGGGCGGGTATTTGGTTGGTATGCGTACGTACTTTGCGGTGGAGCCAGCGTCTTGGGTTCCGATCGTCGCTCCGCCGGTGGTTCGGGGCCCGTTTTCGATGGGGTTGACGGCGTATCCGATCGGTTTGGAGGTGACGGTCGATGACGAGGTTCTGAACTGTGATGGTGCGGGTGTTGTTGTTTCGGGGGCGAATGAGCGCACGGCGGATCGGTCGTGTTCGGTGGCGTTTGTGGAGAATGGCACGGCGAATGTGGAGATGCGAATTCGGTATCGCCACGTCTATACGCCGGCGGGGTTTGTGCCGATTCCTCCGGTACCGGTGGACGAGCAGTCGTTCTCGCCGGTGCTGGCGCTAGCTGTTCCGGTGGTTGAGGTTCAGCCGGTCATCATCGACGTCGACTGACAAACATCGATCAACAAAACGTCGACTGACCAAACGTCGGCGGACCGTTCCCTTAGCTTAGCGGCCGGAGCGTCGAAGCATCGCTGACCCGACCAGGGCGCCGACTGCGTCGACCACGATGAACGACGCCCGACTCGCCACCGCAAACAGTGCGGCTTGGCCGGGTCGGATCTGTGAGCCCAGCACCGCCGTGAACACCCATTCGCGCGGCCCGAGACCGCCAGGCGCAGGGATGAACACGAAGCCCGCAACCCAACCGAGGCATGTGGCGGCGAACAGCGTGAACACACCCAAGCGAAGCCCGATCGCCTGCCCCGCTGCCCACGCCGATGCAACGATGAACACCCACGCCGGCGTATAGCGCAAGATCATTCGTATACTTACTATAAAGGGAGGCACGTGAGGTGGTGTGATGCGGCCCTTGGTCAGGCGTCGGACAACACCGAGTCCCCAACCGGCGATCTTCGGATGCAGCGCGCCGACACCGAGTGGCGCAATCAGCAACAACAGCAGCGACCAACCGCCAGCGAATCTTGAACCGACCACACCGACAACCGACACGACCAAACCCGCCAGGAACAGATACATCAACGACAAGATCACGCTCTCGTAGATCTGCCCTCGCGGCGTGTCGTGACCCCGAACGCTGCGCTGTCGCCGGGCTATCTCGCCGCGTCCGACGACGGGCCATATTGCCCCCGGCACGTACTTTCCGATCTCACCGAGATAGTAAGTACCGATAGTTGTTGACGTCGGCAGTTCGCATCCACACACCCGCATCACGGAGCGCCACGTGTACGCAATCCATGTCATTGCCGCCCCTGCGAAGGCCACCGATAGGGCGAGCCACCCGTAGCGAATCGACGTGTTCGAGTTGCGTAGCTCCGTCCAACCACTCCAACCCGTACGCACCAACAGCGCGACCGCGGCCGCGGCCAGTACGACGCTGAGTGCCCGAAAGGCCTTCACGACTCGTGGACTGGTGTCGAGGTGTTGGCGGGCGGATCCGCCGGAGCGTCGGATGGGGTGGCGTCCGATGGGGCGGTGTCGGCCGGATCAACCTCTGGCGCACCCGAGGACGGGGCGGCGTCGGGGTCGAATACTCGAACGCCTCGTAGCGGAAGCGGCTCGCGCCACATCAACGACAGCAGCGGGAGCGTCGCTAGTGCGCACAGATATGCCGGGAACATGTAACGCGCGGACTGGCCGGGCGTGAACGTCAGCACTGAGAACCAGGCCGCGAAACCCGGTGCCATTGCGAGGAGAAAACGCCAGCCGCGTCGACGCAACGCCACAACGATGACGATCGCAAACGCCGCGTAACACCACGTCACCGCTCGCCACGTGATCCACCGACGTTCGTTGCGATCCCATTGCGGCAACACCGTCTTCACAAAGAACCGGTTGAGGGCTTTCGACTGCGGTCGCACCTGCAATGCGGCAGTCGCCACGCCGCTCTTCGCTGGCGGTTCGAAGACCTCGAGCCCGCGCTGGTGCCAAGGACTCCACGCCAAAGACCCGACGCAGAAGCGATGTCCCAGAAAGGTTTCCGGCCACCGCTTTATGGATCGCAGCCAGAGGTCGCGGAACTCGCCGCGGTGCTGCTCGAGAAACACGGACTCGGAGTTCTGAGTTATTACCTTCGGAAGCGTCGACGCCAACACGACCTTGCCCTGACGGTTCAACCGCTTCTTCGGATAGAACTCGGGTGGGAAGATCAGCGGTGTTGCCTGACGGCAGTAATAGAGCCCATCGGGATTCGTTGGCGACGGGGCCTTCCATCGTTGAATCGGCAAGATCGTGTTCAGGAACTCGCGGTCCGCCGCTGGCAATTCCGCCTCATGCTTGTTCACGATCGCTGCCATGTCGTGGATGAACGTGGTGTAGGAGAACATCACCGGCGACTTCCACGCGTTGAGGTATGCGTACATAGGACCCGTGACCATGAAATAGGCAGCCATCGCTCCCGCCACGGTGACGAGTACCCGACGCCAATGCTTGCGTTGCGTGATGAAGATGGCCAGCAGCACACCGGCCACCAGCAGTTTGCCGTTGTGGCGCAACAGGTTCACCATCGTCAACGCGGCGGCCAAGCGTGCGACCCGCGTCCAGGAGGAGAAATATCGTTGCGAGTCTGCGGCAATATCGAGCACTTCGCAGAACATCCACAAGACCGCGATGGCGAAGGGAATGTCCTTCCACATAGCCATGGTCGTAAACCCGGTCTGCGGCGACAGCGCGATGAGAATCGGTGCTGCGAATGCGGTCTTGCGTGACACGCCAACGCGCAGCAGACGTCGATGTAAACTACCCAGTACCGCCGACAGGCTCACGATGTGTGCTCCGGTCACGATGGCGGGCGTGTCCCAGATCCGGCGTAGGATCGCGATCAGCCAGGTGTAGAACACCGGGTGCCAGTCCTGAAAGATCCAGACCGTTGACTGATCCCAACTCTGGCTCGAATCGACGGTGCTGATGCCCGGGTAGAACGCGAGCCACCACAGTCCGAGGATCGCGAAAACGAGTGCACTTACTATCTGCGAAGCCCATTGCGCGAAGAAGCGATCGAAGCCCGACGGAGCTCGGGTTTCGACAGCTGCAGTGTTATCCGACATCGGTCGGTCGTGGCGCAGTCACACGCACCACAAGATCGGCCAGGAGTCCGATTGCCAACAACTGCAGCGCAGTGAAGGTGGCCACAATGGTGTTTGCCGTTATTCGCCAGTCGTGGGCGATCAGGTCGTAGACGCCCTTGCCCAGTGCAATGAACAGAACGGTGAGCCCCAACGGCATGAACACGCGAAGCGGGTTGTAGGACATCACCATGCGGACGACCTGGAGCATGTACCGGTACGTGTCTTTCCGCCAGTGGAACTTCGACTCACCCGCCCGCGTCTTGTACTCGATCGGCACGTACTTCACGTTGAGTCCGTTCGACAGGAACGACAGCGTCAGCGTCGTAACGCACGAGAACCCGTTCGGGAGCAGATGAAGGAACGGAAGACTGGCCTTGCGACGAAAGGCGCGAAATCCCGAGTTCAGATCAGGGATGTTGGTCTGCGTGAGGTAGCACGCCAACTTCCGAATGAACCACTTTGCGGGGACACGCGCAAACTTGAGCGTCCCTTCCTCAGTCGTACGTGCACCTACGACCTGATCGTAGGTGCCGAGATCCTCGACGAGCTGAGGGATCTTGTCGTTCGGGTAGCTCATGTCGGCGTCGGACCACACCACAATCTCCCCGTGCGCGGCACGCGTGCCGACCCGGCGGGCGTTGCCTGAACCCTTGTTCTGCGGCAACGTGATGAGACGCACGGGACCACCCTCGAGCGTCTGCAACTTTGCGGGGGTACCGTCGTTCGAACCGTCGTCGACGAGGACGATCTCATAGGAGAACCGTGATGCGTCCATCGAAGTGCGGATCCGTTCGATTTCGGCCTCGATGTGCCCCGACTCGTTGTAGACGGGAAGGACAATGCTGACGTCAACCTGCGAACTCACGCGCTCACGCTAATCGAGTGGGTGGGGTCCACGGTTCCACTAGGGTTGTGGCGCTGGAAGGGTGGCAGAGCGGCCGAATGCAACGGTCTTGAAAACCGTCGGGTTAGTAGCCCCGTGGGTTCAAATCCCACCCCTTCCGCCAGTTCTGTTGTCGGCGTGGCGGCGCCGCGGCAGACCCGCCACCTTTGGCGTTTCGCGTCGCCCCCGGCTCGGCGTCGGCGCGCCGGCTTGGCGTCGGACTCCGGCTCGGCCGCTGTTCACTCCAACTCCAACTTGGGCCCCGTTCCACGCCAACTTGGCCACTCCTTCACTCCAACCCACCTGTTTTCGGCCCGTTCGCTCCAAAAGCGGCGAGTTGGAGTGCGGGACCCCCGAGTTGGAGTGCAGCGACGCCCCAGCGTGACCCGCAAGTTGGAGTTGGAGTTGGAGTTGGAGTTGGAGTTGGAGTGTGGGGACCCCCGAGTTGGAGTGCAGGGACGCTCGAGCGTGGGACCCGCAAGTTGGAGTTGGAGTGTGGGGACCCGCAAGTTGGAGTTGGAGTTGGAGTTGGAGTGTGCGGACCCCCGAGTTGGAGTTGGAGTTGGAGTGCGGGAACGCCTCGCCAAGACCGGGAGTGCGCAAGGCAAGGCGGCGGGGGACCGTGGCCGGTAGCATGCGGACATGACCTCAAAAGCAGCTCCTGGCGACGTCGTCGTCATCACCGGCGCAAACTCCGGCATCGGGCGCTCCGTCGCCGTGTACCTCGCGACGCAGGGCTACAAGGTGTACGCCACGGTGCGTGACCCGGCGAAGGCCGACAAGCTCCTCGCCATGGCGGCCGCCGCCGGCACCAGCCTGGAGCTAGCGACGATGGACATCGGCGACGATGACTCTGTGAAGACCGGCATGGCCGACATCCTTGCCCGGGCCGGGCGTGTCGATGTGCTCATCAACAACGCGGGCGTCGGTGGCAACGCGGTGCTCGAAGAGTGCCCGGTGAGCCTGTACGAGGAAGTCATGAACATCAACGTCTACGGTGCCGTCCGCTGCAGCCAGGCGGTCCTGCCCGGCATGCGCGAACGGGCCAAGGGCGCGATCGTGAACATCACCTCCATCGCCGGACGCCTCGCCGCACTCGCCCAGCAACCCTACGTCGCGTCGAAGTGGGCTTTTGAGGGCGTCAGCGAAGCCCTCGCCCAAGAGGTTGCGCCATTCGGCATTCGTGTCGTGATCGTGGAGCCAGGGGTGACGAAGTCGGCGATATTCGCGAAGAACGTCGATGCGCCGAACCAATCCGGTGCATACGACGCTCACTACCGCCGCCTGTTCCAGTTCTACGCCGCGGGTTACGTCAACGCGACCGACCCGCTCGAGGTGGGCAAGATCATCGAGGACGCAATCACGACCGACTCCCCGAAGCTGCGCTACGCATGCTCATGGGGCGGCGTCGAGATCTCCGAGGCACGCAAGGTGCTCAACGACGAATCGTGGGTCGACATGATGACGCATGAGTCCGACGCCGAGTACTACGACGCGTTCGAACGCAACTTCAACGTCGACATCCGTCCCTGAGACGCGAGGCTGAAACGCGCAACAACCCAGCGAGCGCGAACGCGCAACGGCAACTAGATATGCGCGCGTATCTGTGCCGCGAGTTCCGCGGGCTTTTCCAGGTGCACCATGTGTCCGGCGTCGTCGATGATCACGGTCTTCGCGTGCGCCATCGATCGCTGCCACAGCTCTGAATAGGGCGTGGTGACCGTGAAACGATCCTGCGCACCCCAGGCAATCACGGTCGGCGTATCGCAGCGGTACAGACGTTTCGACAGTCGACGATTCGGTATTGGGAACATGATCTTGCCGGCCGTGCCGAGTTGTCGTGCATTGCGAATCTGAAACGCCTCGATCGCAACCGCGTCCTCGAAATCGAGTCCGCTCGTCAGCAGACGCGTGCCGAGCGCGACGTCGTGGAACAACTTCTCCGGAAACTCGAACGGGAGCCACGTGAACATGTCGCCGATGGGATTGGCGTTGTCCCAGAGCCCGAA
>JANOWU010000072.1:0-14925 GCA_031418035.1 Acidimicrobiia bacterium | reverse complement strand
TCTTTTCTCATTGCTTCTTAAACCTTTATTTTTGGGTCTTTTTTTTTTTTTTGTCGGCGCCCACGGTCTCTATGTGGTCTGTCCTTGGGGGGGGGGGGGGCCCGCCCAGGTGAATGGCGGCCGCCACCTGCTGTGCCACCTCGATGAAGGCTCGAGCGGACTCGGCAAGCTGTCGATCGCGATGCCAGATGATGCCGATCCGACGTTTCATGGACGGTCGCACGGGAATGAGCTTGACGACTGCGTCGGCGACGCCGAACTCGGCGGCCAGCATGGGGATCACCGCCACACCTAACCCGTTTGCGACGAGGCGTTGCGAGGTGAGGTTGTCATCGCCGCGAAAGACGAGGTTCGGTGAGGTGCCGGTGCGACGCAACGCCATCTCAATTTCGATTGTGCACTTATCTTCGGTGGACGCCATGATCATGGCCACGTCTTCAAGCTCTGCGAAATCGACGAAATCCTTGGTCGCCAGAGGGTGATCCGGAGCCATCATCACGACGTAGGGATCCTCGACGAGATCGACGGACTGGAACGGTTCGACGACTTCGGAGGTGTCGGCGAAAGCGATGTCGATTTGTCCGCTGCGAACCAAATCGTCCAGGAGAATGCCGGGTGCCTCCTGGCGGAGGTCGATGGACACGTGTGGCCAGTCACGCCGGAAACGAGACAGGGTCGGTGGCAAGAGCCGTGTGCTTGCTGACTGGAACGTTCCGACCCGAAGCACCCCGGCCTCGCCGGCGGCGAGTGCGTCGAGGTCGGCCTTGGCAGCGCCGAGGCGCGCCGTGATGTGGGTGGCGTGACGAAGAAGGACTCGCCCGGCCTCGGTGAGTGACACGGGCCTCGGGCCCCCGGGGCGCTCCACCAACTGATGGCCGAGGGCCTTTTCGAGTGTGGCGATCTGCTGGGAGACCGCACTCTGGGCGTACCCGAGCTGGGCTGCGGCCTGGGAGAACGAGCTAGTGCGGGCGATCGCCTCGAGCGCGGCGAGATGGCGAACCTCGACGCCGAGGGGTAAATCGAGATTTGAGATGGAGTTTCTCATTTTTATGTATTTCCCTTATCAATTGGAAAATGCGATGATAAAGACAATCTTAATCGAAGGAAGTGATTCACATGATTTTGCTTTTCGCCCTCATTTTGCTCATCGCGCTTGCGCTGGCGGCGCCCCGATACGGCGTTGACTCGCGAGAGGGTTTCAGGACGCTCGAGCACCAGTAGTCCTTTAGAACTACCGGCGCGGTGTCGACAACAAAGACGTGACCTCCGCGCCGACAGGCCTCCGCCGTAGCCCACTCCCGCCACGACCACGCATTTCCGCGATCATCGCCTGCTACCGCGATGCGCCAGCGGTGGTCGAAATGCACCAGCGACTGGTCACGTCGATCACCGAGTCGGGTTGTGAACCGGAGATCATCTTCGTCAACGACGCAAGCCCTGACAATGCCGACGACGTCCTGGCCGAACTGTGCCGCCAGCATCGCGATGTCGTGGCGATTCGCCATGCGCGTAACTTCGGTTCCCAGAGTGCCTTCACCAGCGGGATGCGCATCGCAACGGGCGACTCCGTGGTCTTGCTCGACGGTGACCTGCAGGACCCCCCGGAGATCATCCCCGATATGGTCCGCGAATGGCGGAAGGGATTCGATGTCGTCGTCGGACAACGCGTTCGACGCGAAGCTCCCTGGTACATGAACGTCATGTACAAGTCGTTCTATCGCCTGTTTCGACGCGCCAGCTACGTCACCATCCCGCTCGATGCCGGTGACTTCTCGTTGATCGATCGCCGAGTCGTCGACGCCATGAACGCCATGCCGGAAAACCATCGCTTCATGCGGGGGCTGCGAGCGTGGGTCGGATTTTCACAAACCTCGGTGCCGTACGTTCGACCCGAGCGGAAGTACGGACGAACCACCAATTCCTTCGTTCGAAACCTCGGGTGGGCCCGACGGGCCGTGATCTCGTTCTCCCACAAACCTCTCGACGTCATCTCTGTCTTGGCGATGTTCGTCGTCGGGGTCTCGTTCCTTCTCGCAACAGCGCAATTCGCGGCATGGGGACTCGGCATTTCGTCGGCACCACGCGGTTTCACCATGATGCTGCTGGTGGTTCTGTTCCTCGGTGGGATCCAACTCCTGTGCCTGGGCATTCTGGCGTCGTACCTTGCGCATATTTATGACGAGGTCAAGCGACGTCCGGCGTACGTCGTTCAAGAGATCACGAACCCACCGTCACGAACACCCTCCGTTCCCGGAGCTGCTCCCGGAACTGCGACCCGATCCGTCTGCGGCGCGGCCGTCGCTTCCGAAAGCGCACACCCCGACATGATCCGAGGATGACATGAACTTCCTGTCCGCACTCGCCGCAAAGTCCAACCGCACCGACGCCACTCCATCTCGGCGTGATGAGCGTGGATACAACCAGCTTTGGGAGGACTCACCTTCGACGACGATACGGATCAGGCGTCGAGCCGAAATCCTTTCGCAAGCGCTCCGGGTGAGCGCCGGCGGGCGGATACTCGAGGTCGGAAGCGGAAATGGCAACAAGGCGGCCGCCGTGGCTGCGGCAACCCAGTGTCACGTGACAGGCCTCGACCTGTCGGAGCTCTTCACGACGCGGGCGACCAGGGCAAACCTGGGCAATCGATCGGTCGACTTCATGTGCTCGTCCGTCGCTGACCTGGCGCATGCTGCGCCCGAGTCCTACGACGCAATCTATGGCGATGGCATCCTCCACCACCTGGTCCACGACCTCGACCGCAGCCTCGAGCTCTTCCAGAAGCTTCTCGTGCCGGGAGGGTCCCTGGCGTTTCTCGAACCCAACAAGGCAAACCCGTACGTCTTCTTCGCCTTCAACGTAGAAAAGCTACGTACGCTTACTCATTTGGAACCCGACGAGAACGCGTTCTCCAAGAGCTTTGCCACATCGAAGTTCACCTCCGCCGGTTTTCGAAACGTCGAGGTGTCGTATTGCGACTTTCTTCTCCCGGCCCTGCCGATGCCACTGGTGGCGCCCGTGGTTCGACTCGGGGAGAAGCTCGAACGAACACCGGTGCTTCGTGGCTTCAGCCAGTCACTGCTGATTTCTGGAGTTCGATCGCCGAGCTGAGATGGAGTACCCGCCGATCGACGTCACTTGTTGGTCGAAGGTGATGACGTAGTCAAGCAACCGGCTTTTCGGAAGCGGGTCCTTTGTCCAGAAACTCAAGACGAAGTCGTTGCGGACGATACAAAGCCGCTCCTGTGTTCGAAGTTCCTTGAGTACCTGCGCCTGGTCCTGTTCTGTGAACAGGGATGTCCAAACGGTTGCGTTGTAGCCCGTCGCTATCGGCAGATCGGTGAGCGCGTTGAAGGTGTACATGCCGGGAAGTGAGTAGTACGCCGAGCAGTTCGCAACGAGTGCCGCACTGACGCCTTGCAGTATCCGCGCCTGATCATCTTCGATCCGAACGAACGCGGCGTGGCGTGAATTGAGAGGAGTGAGTGAACGATACGTCGCCCAACGCGGCGAGATGTCCATCATCGGTCGGGCCACCAACGTCACCAACGCGACCGCTGTTACCCCAACTGCGAGCCGGGTCGCCGGTGAATGCGTCTGCGCCTCGCTGAGCTGCAGAGTTCGGACGCCTGCGAAGCCGGCTCCAAGAAGCAGGACCCCGCACAGCGGGAGCAACATCGTCGCCCAGGCCATCTGGCTGCCAGCGACCGGGTAGGCGTGAAGTACCTGCAAAATTGCGAACAGCACACCGAAGAGCAATGAATGCGAAGAGGTCGTTGGAGTGGACGCCGTTTCGCGATCCTCCTTGCGACGCACTACGAGAAGGGCCAGGAGCGGAAGAAGCGCTATCCGATAGGTTGGCGCAGCAACAAGACCCAGGCCACCAAGCACCGAGACCAGTGAGACGAGAAGTCGATCAGTGCGCGTCATGCGGTTGCGCCGAATGCTCCACACAGAGAAGCCGGAAAGTCCGATCGCCGCCAGGAATACCGCAAGGCGCGGCGAGTCGAACACCGGAGGAGCGAAGAACACCCCGCGTTGGCGAATAGCCCGAAACAGCACCCCGTCGAGCACATCACGAAGGGTGCTGTCCCGCGCGAGCGTGACGCCGAACGCGAAGATCACCACAGTTGCTCCGCTGGCCAGGAACATCGGAAGTGTACGTACGAATGACCTCGTTGCGGCTGTACCACCGATTCTGCCGGTCGCACCGAAGCACACAAGTGCGACGGCCACAGATACCGAGACAGCGAGGAGCACGGTCGCCACATCGTTGGTGGACGGCACGATCGTGAGAACGGGGAACATGCTCGCAAGAAGGACCACGATGATGCGGCGAGCGCCCGCTGAACACTTCCGATCCTGCAGTAGTCCGGCGACCATCCAGGCGACCAGAAAGAACGCGCCAAGGTTGATCTTCGTGAGCGACAGGGCTGCACACACGAAGCCTTCCACAGCGAGTCGCGCCTTCGGATTCCGGAGCCGGGTTTGCGCCCAGAATCCGACAGCGAGAAGAAGGCCGATGAGGGCCCCGGGGTGAAACGGTTCGCTGAAATTGAGCGTGAGCGTGGACCCTACGGCAAAGGCACCGATCACCGACCACGCCAAAGTGCTCTGCGCGCGGAGCGCATGAAACGTGATCCAAGACGATGCAACGAGAAGCACGAGCGCAAGCAATCGACCGACGAACAGGTTGTCATACGCGAAGCCGAAGGGACGCAGGACGCTCCACCAAAACGCAAAGGGAAATGGGCCGTAGTTCGAGTACGTCCTGGAATACAGTCCACCGCGTTCGGCGAAGGATCGAAACATGACGAGCATCGCGCCTTCGTCGTCGTAAAAGTTCCAACCGGCAAAGGCAGCCGGCCAGTACATGACGGCGTTGATCGCCGCAACGAGAACGCCGATGGCCGCTGACATCCAAGCTCGCTTCGACGGCCCAACCCGCCACGACGGCGCCGGCCGCAGCGCCGGCTGCAGTGTGTCAGCTTTGGCGATAGTAGGTGCTGCGAAGTTCATCGCTCTGGATCCAATCGGCAAAGCGTTTCAAGCCGTCACCGAACGCCGTTGTCGCCGACCATCCGATCCGTTGCTTCGTGTGTGAAGGATCACCACACCACTTGTTCGTGTCCCAGGATCGTGCTTCGTAGCTCCCCCACGTCGGCGGGGCAACGTCGGGAAACATCGCCTGTGCGGCTGTGGCCACATCTCGCAACGTGAGTTCCACGCCGGAGCTCACGTTAACGATCTCGCCCGTTTCGCGTCCGGTGGCGAGTGCGTCGGACGCAGCTCGGAGGCAGTTGACGGCGTCGTCGATGTACACGAAGTCGCGCGCTATCTCGGGAGATGCAAACGGTGGCAGCTGGCCGGAGAGCGCTTGCATGACGACCTGCGGGATGAGGCGTGAGCGGTCTTCGAACGGACCGTAGATCGAGAAGAGCCGTGCGGTGAGCGCGGGAAGCGCCTTCGTCCGACGCAGATGCGCAAGGTAGTTCGTTGCCGCAGCTTTGGTCACCGCGTACACGCTGTTCGGTTCGATTCGGTCGGCTTCGTGATGTGGCTCGTCCTTGAATCCGTACTCCGACGAAGATCCTGTGTGTACGAACGCCTCGCATGCCCCGCCTTGCGCGACCGCGTCGGCGAATTGGATGGTGGCGGTCAGGTTCGTGGCGACGATGCTCGGGGCGTCGGTCTGCCACGAATACGCACCGTGCGCGGCAAGGTGAAAGATACGTTCGGGACGCAAATGCGCAACGAAGGCGCGAAACAACTCCGAACCGATGTCGAAGCGAAGAACCTCGAGGCCTTCCAACGACGGGTCACGAAGGCGCCATGACTCTTCGCCGGGTCGAACGATGGCGACGACCCTGTGGCCGTCGCCGAGAAGGGACGCGCACAGGGCAGCACCGACAAATCCACCGGCGCCGGTCACGAGGGTCGTCATCGACTGGACTCGGCTGCTGCGTCGTGTGTCATCAACTCAACGGCGGCAACGATGCCATTCGCATCGAACCCTGAGGCGGCGTCCAAGGTCTTCTGTGTACCTATGAAGTTGGGTACTGACTGTATCCCGAGGCGTTTCAGTCGACGCCCGCCACCGTGTTCGCCGAGAGCCTCCGACAGCGCCGATCCCATTCCGCCACGTACGGAGTGTGCTTCAACGGTGACGACGGAGTCGTACGTCGCCACGTAGGCGGCCAAGCGAGTGATGGCATCATCGTTGATCATCTCTACGCATACGAGTTCGATTTCGACGTTCGATCGAGACAGCAGGCGACGAGCCTTGAGCCCTTCCTCGATCGAGGAACCGAGGCACACCACAACCGTGCGCGCGGGGGCGTCGCCTTGACGTGCGAGGACCGAGAACCCCGAGTGGTCGGTAGCGTCATGCAGTTCTGGAATGACCAGCTTGTCGTCCTTGCTAAGCCTGAAGTAGATCGGGCCTGGTGAGTTCCAGTCGCGAAGGAGTGCCGCTCGTGCGCGATGCACGTCAGCCGGTACGTGGATGTCGATGCCACCAAAAGATCGCAGGCAGGCGATGTCTTCCACGCCGTAGTGGGTCGGGCCGTTCGACCCGTACTCATAGCCGGGCCCAACCCCAACGATTCGTACGGGAACCTGATGAGCGATCGGTCCGTTGCGAATGAACTCGAGAGGGCGCAACACACTGAAGTTGATGATGGAATACGTGAACGGCACGAAACCCCGGCTGGCCAACCCGGTCGCGACACCGACCATGTTCTGTTCGGCCGCGCCCATGTTGATGAACTGATTCGGACAGCGGTCCTTGAACTGTTCTACGACTCCGAATCCCAAGTCCCCGGTGAGGAACATGATCTCCGAGTGATCGACGGCGAGTTCGGCCAGTGTCTGCAGAAAGATGTTTCTCATCGGGCGTCTCGTTCGGTGTCGATCTGTGCGGTATCGATCTGTGCGATGTCGTTCATGGCGATGTCGAACTGCTTGCGATTCATGGGCCGGTAGTGCCATGGAAGCTCGCGTTCCATGTAGGAAACACCGAACCCGAAGATCGTCTGCGCGATTATCACCCGGGGTTGGGTAGTTGGTTCGGCGCGGAGATGATCGGAGAGCACGGACACGTCATGACCGTCGCAGGTTCGAACGTCCCAGCCGAAAGCGCGCCAGCGCTCATCGAGGCGTGACTGATCGAGTATTCCCGATGTTGCGCCGAGGGCCTGCTGCTTGTTGTCATCAACGAGCACGACGAGACCGCCGAGTTGGTGTTGCGCAGCAAACGCAGCCGACTCCCACACGATCCCCTCATTACATTCGGCGTCGCTCATGATGACCGCCGTTCGTGAGGTCTCACCGCGAAGCTTCGAGGCCAACGCCGTTCCCACCGCGAAGCTCAAACCCATGCCGAGTGACCCACTTCCGAAGTCCACTCCGGGGGTGTGTGGTTCCGGGTGGACGCCGAGCGTCGACCCGTCGCCGCAGAAGGAATCGAGCACCTCTCGCGAAAGCACGCCCGCTGCTTCCAACGCGGCATACCAGGCGAGGCTGGCGTGTCCCTTGGAGAGTACGAATCGGTCGCGCCGGTCCTCCTCGGTCACACAGGTCGGGAACGCGTGGACCACGGCCGCGACCAGGTCGACAATCGAAAGTGCCGAGCCGATATGGCCGACGCCGGCGCGAAACGACTGTTCGAGGACCGTTCTGCGGATCTGGGTCGCCGTCGCAGTTGTTTGGTCAACGGCGTGCAGGTTCATGGGTAGTTCTTCGGTTTATGCCCGAATTCCCTTGAGCCAGGATTCAGTTCCGGGTCAGATTTTTGGATGACCCGAAACGACCTGCTCGCAAGGCGAGCAGGTCGTGTCGCTCTTAGTTGGCCACTGCCTTCAACGCAGGCGTCGGTGTTCGGCTCAATCGCGGAAGGGCCACGCGACCGCTTCGCTGAAGCTCGACGATCCCGTACGGCTTCATGAGCTCCTCGAAGTCGTCGAGCTTCTCGGGCGGATCGGCCAACATCACGGTCACCTGATCAAATCCGACGTTTACGATCTTTGCGTCGAAGATGTTCACGAGCTCAGCAATTTCGGACCGCCGTGAGGCGTCGGCCGCGACAGTCATCAACAGCAGCTCGCGTTCCACCGACTGATCGGGCGCAAGCTCTCGGATCTCCAACACGTTGATCAACTTGTTGAGTTGTTTCACGATCTGATCCATCGGCGTCGAATCGGCATCGACGACGATGGTGATCCGCGAAATGGCGGGATCGTCGGTTGGCGCAACGGCGAGGGAGAAGATGTTGTAGCCACGACGCGAGATCAGCGTCGTCACCCTGGCGAGGACACCGAATCGGTTTTCCACCAGAACCGACAGGGTGTGGTGGGACGGGCGCACGATGACGCGGGTGAGTTCTTTTGGTTCGGTCATTTCAGTTCACCATTTCCGGTTTGCGATGCGGGCGGCCTTGTCGGCGATGAGACGTTGTGCTTGTGACGGGTGCACCTGCACGTCGTCGTTGCCGATGCCGGCGGGGACCATGGGGAACACTTTTTCCCCTTCGTCGGTCCGGAAGTCGACGACCACCGGTCGGTCGTTGATCGAGTTCGCCTTGTCGATCGCCGGCTGGACTTCTTCCGGTGAGTCGACGCGGATACCGACGCATCCCATGGCCTCGGCCAGCTTCACGAAATCGGGAAGCTCAGGCGACAGGTACACCTCGGAGTAGCGCTCGTCGTAGAACATCTCCTGCCACTGGCGGACCATGCCAAGGTAGGAGTTGTTCAGAATTGCGACCTTGATCGGGATGCGCTCGATCGACGCGGTCACCAATTCCTGATTCGTCATCTGGAAACAGCCATCGCCGTCGATTGCCCACACCCGCTTTTCGGGGCAGCCGACCTTTGCGCCGATGGCGGCCGGAACGGAGAAGCCCATCGTGCCGAGACCACCGGAGTTCACCCAGGTATAGGGCTCGTTGAACTTCCAGTATTGCGATGACCACATCTGGTGCTGGCCGACACCAGACACGAGAATCGTGTCCTCCGACGCGCTGGAATCACGAAGTTGTTCGAGGACATATTGGGGTTTGAGCGCGCCACCAGGCTGGGACGGCTCGTAGGTGAGCGGAAAGTTCTCCTGCCAGCCCGAAATGGTCTGCCTCCACACCTCACGGTCGGGGAAGGCGGTGCCGCCCGCCATGAGATCACGAAGTGCACGTATCAATTCCTCGATGGTCCGTTTTGCATCGCCAATCAGGGAGACGTCTGGGGTACGAACCTTGCCGTGTTCGGCCGGATCGATGTCGGCGTGGATGATCTTCGCGTAGGGAGCAAATCCGCTGAGCTTGCCGGTGATCCGATCATCGAAACGCGCGCCGAGATTGATGAGGAGATCGCTCTGCTGCATAGAAGTCGTCGCGGTGTAGTTGCCGTGCATGCCGGGCATGCCGAGACACAGACGATGGTCATCGGGAAAGGCCCCGCGCGCCATGAGCGTGGTGACGACGTGGATGTCGCACAACTCTACGAGTTCTTTCAGCGCGGCCGCCGCCCGTGCCTTCAGGATGCCACCGCCGACGTAGAGGATCGGTCGGGTCGAGTTGAGAATCATCTCTGCCGCCCGTCGGATCGACACCGGGTCGGCTTCGACGTTGGGACGGTACCCGGGGAGGTCGACGGTTTCCGGCCAGTACCACGACATCGTGTTTTGAAGGACGTCTTTCGGGACGTCGATCAACACCGGACCGGGGCGACCGGTCGTGGCGATATGAAACGCCTCAGCCACGATGCGTGGCAGATCTTGGGCGTCCATGACCAGTTCGTTGTGCTTGGTAACCGATCGGGTGATCCCGATGGTGTCGCACTCCTGGAACGCGTCGGTGCCAATCGCGCCCGTCGGCACCTGGCCCGTGATCACGACCATCGGGATGGAGTCCATGTACGCGTCGCACAGTGGCGTCACCATGTTTGTGGCGGCCGGTCCGCTGGTCACCATCGCGACACCCGGACGTCCGGTGACGTGGGCGTATCCCTCCGCCATGTGGCCCGCACCCTGTTCGTGTCGTACGAGGATGTGACGGATCGAGCTTTCCAACAACGGGTCGTAGGCCGGGAGGATGCAGCCTCCGGGGAGGCCGAACATCACCTCGGTTCCAACCATTTCGAGGCTCTTGATGAGGGCTTGGGCGCCGGTGATTTCCATGGTGTGTTCCTTGGTGTTTGGAGCTTTGAGGAAGTGACGTGTGTGGACGGGGTGGTGCGGGTGGTTGAACTGCGGGAGTAAAAGTGGTGAAAAAGTGGCGTAACAAACAAAAAACCCCTGGGCTCACCCAGAGGTTCGTGCGGCACGCAGCGTTGATCGCTGTGTGCGCTAGGGAAGTACTACGAGGCTGTCGACAAAGGAAGTTTGCGCAGTCATGGTGCAAGTCTGCCGGAAAATCGTGGCGAACGCAAGCCCGGAGGCATACGGGTCCAAAGTACCCTTCGATGATGGGCAAACCACGATCACCAAAGGGACGAGCAACGGCGGTGGCGGGGCGACTCGCCGAACAGTTTCCGGGATCGGCCAAAGACCTGTGTGAGCTGGACCACGAATCGCCGTTCCAACTGCTGGCTGCCACGGTCCTAAGTGCACAGACAACCGACAAGCGCGTGAACGAGGTGACGCCGATTCTCTTCAAGCGCTACCCGACCCCGGCCGACCTGGCTGGTGCCGACCCCGAAGAACTCGAGCAGATCGTGCACTCCACCGGGTTCTACCGCAACAAGGCCAAATCGCTGATCGGGATGGCCCGAGCACTCGTTGAACGATTCGAGGGCGAGGTGCCCCCGGCGATGGCCGACCTCGTGACGATTCCGGGGACGGGCCGCAAGACGGCGAACGTGGTGCGAAGCGTGGCCATGGGTGAACCGGGCCTTCCGGTGGACACGCACGTGCTGCGTCTTTCGCAACGCCTGGGACTCGTCGGTGATGACCTCGGCGATGACCCGGTCAAGGTCGAGCACGCACTGGGTGCCCTCATCGCACCGTTGGAACGGGGAGTGTTCAGCCTTCGCGTCATTCTTCACGGCCGTCGCACATGCGATGCCCGCAAGCCGCGGTGCGGCGACTGCGTGCTTGCCGACGTCTGTCCGAGTGCAGGGAAGGTGTAGCGACGGCTGCCTGCGGATTCGTTCACCGGACTCCGGCGGTGACTCCGGCGATGACCTTCCCGTATCGCGACACGGCGTCGGGGTCGACCTTGGGGAGGCGCACGATGATCTGGTCGACGCCCGCTGCCCCAAGTTCGCCGACGCGTGCGATGTGATCCTCGACGGTGCCGGGGTGATGGGTGTTGAGGGTGCGCTTCGTGAGTCGGAGCCGTTCGACGCGATCGGCGACATCGCCAGGTGTGTCGCCGACCAGTGCGGTGCTGAGGTGGGTCACGCAGATCTCCGCCCGGTCCCGGGTGGCGTCGGCGCAGTGTCGGTGGAGAACGTCGAGTTTGCGTCGGACCGCATCGGCCTCGCCGAAAAGGTTGCATGCGTCGGCGCACTTTGCGACAAGAGCAAGGGTCCGGCGCTCACCGGAACCGCCCACGAGGATTGGGAGCTTGGTCTGTAAAGGTCTCGGGTAGCAGATGGCCTCCAGTGCCGAGAATCGTTTGCCCACATACGATGGGCTTCCCTTTCCCCAGAGCAACGGAAGGAACTGCAGGGCGTCTTCGAGGAGTTCGTATCGTTGCGTCACCGTGGGAAAGTTGAGGCCGTACGCAGCGTGCTCCTGCTCGTGCCACCCAATACCAAGTCCACATATGGCCCGCCCGCCCGAAAGAACATCGAGCGTTGCCACCTCGCGACCCAGCACCGCAAGGTTGCGATGCGTGATGCAGTTCACGAGTGCGCCAAGAGACACGCGAGTGGTGACGCCGGCCAAGAAGCCGAGTGTCGATGTTGCGCTGAGCATGTCGTCCCATTCGCGCCCGACCTGGGGAATCTGGCGGAAATGATCCATGACCCAGAGCGCGTCGAACCCGGCCTGCTCGGCTGCCTCTGCGACTTCGCGAAGGTACTCTCGGTGTCGTTCGGGTCGCGCCGGGAACTCACCAAGATGGAGACCGAACTGGATGCCTTGGCCTCGCGTCAGCCGTATCGCAGGGGAGGGCGCGGGTTTCGTGGTCTCGCGGACCTCGGGAACCGATGAATCGGCCTGATGGACATTGATATGTACACGTTCGAATGGCTCCGACTCAACGAGAGGCCGTACCTGCTTCATCGTCGAGAACTGACTTGTGAGAACGTTCGCCGGTACCACTCGCGATCGGGATCGATTTCGTTCTCGGCACACATCGGGGGGCGTGTCGAACAGGACAGCGTGACATTCGATGTTGTTGCCGGCGGCCATGGTTCGCATAGCGAGTCGCAACGCCGTGTCGAACCCGAGTGTCTCCACGACGGTCGTGAGCCGACGACGGCATCGTGCTTCGACAATCTGATGCAGGATCGCAAACGCATCAGCACTTGCCGCAAGGTCCGACTCGCCGAAACCGACGGTGGCCCGCAACGAATCCGACGACACGATCTGATTTGGGGCGAAGTGTGTCGTCGCCCACGTGCTCTTTCCTGACCCCGAAGGCCCTACGAGTACGACGAGAATCGGATCTTTGCGCCGCAGCTCAGGTCCGGGATCGGTGTGGCTCACCCTCAAATCATGGACGATGGATCATGCGATCGAGAGACGCTCGGCGCAACATCATCAATGGGGCGTGTGTTTCGCGTGGCTTGTCTTAGCGTGGCTTGTTTTCGAGCAACTCGATACGGAGGCGAAGCTGCGCGACCTCGCGTCGGAGCGCTTCGAGGGGATCGTGCGGGGCAGCGATCGGGGCGCTGTGATGGCTGTCAGGATCGATTTCGCCACTCGCCGATTCCGAAAGACCGAGCGCAGCAACTTCGGCCGTCACTGCCGTTCGCGTGACGCCCAGTGCAGCTGCCAACGGAATCCACGACGCACCGGTGTCGTCGAGAATGCCGAGGAGGAGGTGGCCGGTTCCGACCACGGGATGCTCCATTTCTTTCGCTGCTCGAACCCCGGCCTCAACGGCCAATCGAGCTTCGTCGGACAACCCCGCAGGCGACGTCCCCGAACCGATCCCCGGACGCAGCACGGCTTCGAGGGCGCGTCGAAAACTGGAGAGGTCGCCGAGGATCGAACCGAGGGCCCGAGCACTGACGAAGGAGGTGTCAGCGAGCGCCGCCAAGAGGAGGTGTTCTGTTCCGACTTGGGCCTGACCGAGGCGGGCGGCGTGCGCACGCGAGTCGACCAGCATCCGACGGGCAGCATCTGAGAGTCGTTCCAGCACACCTTCTCTTCGGCCCTCCCCTGACGACACTAAAGCGTTCTGCACCAGGGAAAACGCGGATATCGGCCGAATGCGCGTCAGACGAACGCTCTTGGTCGGAATCGTCGGCCCTTCGGTCACGGACTGCGTTCGAGATTTTGTGGGTTCACCGAATCGTTTTTTGAGTTTGGGACGTTTGACGAACGATCCGACTTTGCGCAGCGTGTGAGCTCGACACGTGATTGGCGGTGGATCATTGCCGTCGTCGGTTTGGGTTCGCTCGTGGCAGGCGCTTTGGTGTTGATAGCGGCACCGACCGACAACGGCGTCTACCAATACGTCCAGTTCATGGAGGAAGGCGACTCTGCGTCAGCGTTCTCTGCCCTCTGCGACGCTGCCAAAAAGCCTGGCCTCGCTGCCTTCGTACGTGGGGCGTCGGCATTCTCGGAGGCGGAAGACTTTTCTTTCGGAAGGGGATCGGACGGTTTCGTGCCCATTTCATTTCGCATGAAAGGCGAACGCTTCGACTTCACGGTTCCGGTGTCGAAGCAATCCGGCCTCAGAATGCCCGGTCCGGAGTCACCGGACGACGTTTGGAAAACCAGGTCTGTTGAGTATGTCTGTTGAGGTACGTCTGTTCAGGTACGGCGAAAGCCCGCGGACCAGCGTCGCGTCGCAGAGCGAAGCGACACTGGACCGACTTACCGGCTTACCGTGCGAACAGGATTTGTGGTGGCGGTGGGCTGTTCGCCGTGCGACCGTTGGGCCACTCGAAGATCAAACTCGCATGGTCACGGTCCCACAGGATCTTGAGCCTGTGCTTGTGGACGTAGCGGTGATGGAATTTGCAAAGCGCGCAGAGGTTCGCGAGTTCGTGCGTGCCTTTGTTGGCGCGTTCTTTGATGTGGTGAACATCAGTCCACCTCGCAGGACGGTCACATCCCGGGAACCGACACGACTGGTCTCTCGCCATGATGGCACGACGGTTGCGTGCCGGAACCTCTGATGTGGGTGTGCCGACATCGAACGGGGTTCCGTCCGCACTCAGCCACACGCTCGTGGTCACGCAGTCACAGAGCAACATGTCGCGCGTGAACGACGACAACCTGACCATTTGCGATGTGTGCGCGATCCCTGACTTGGCGTCGACCGTGACGGTGACGTGAGGACGTTCGCCGCCGACGTTCACGCGGCCTTCGTTGGCCAGCGACTCGTGTGCGATGTCAACCAACGCGTCATGGCGACGCTGCGCGGGAGTCCGGTTGTCACCCTCGCACGGTTTCGGCATCGCCGCCTCAAGCGCCTTCGATAACGCTTCACCGCCAAGAGCGTCGAGGAGCCCGTTCAGGATCCACATGCCACCCGACGTCGGCGACAGCTGCACCCGTCGGGCTTCTTCGTGATCCTTCTCACAGGTCGGGTCACCGAGTGTGTCGTCGCAGTGCGAAACCCATAACGCGACTGCTCGGCGGAAGTTCGAGAACGACAGTGTTTCCGCCCATCCCAGCATGTCCGCGGCGGCTCGGACAAGAAACGGCAGACGCGCTTTCGTGAGCACCCTCGCAACAACACTCACGTGTGACATGCCGATCGTGCCCGCATCAACCGCGTCGGACCACCCGGGCATTTTCGCGAACACCTCG
>JANOWU010000071.1:0-2044 GCA_031418035.1 Acidimicrobiia bacterium | reverse complement strand
CCCGATGCTCCGCGCCCTCGGCATGGACCGCAAGATCGACCTCGGCCCGTGGACTCGACCGGCGATCGTGGCCCTGGCCAAAGGCAAGCGACTCCGTGGAACGAAGCTCGACCCGTTCGGCCGCGCCCACGTACGAAAGCTCGAACGCGACCTCGTTGCCGAGTACCGGACCGTCGTCGAGCGCCTGCATCGTGGCCTTACTTCCTCCAACCACGCCGAAGCGGTACGCATCGCGTCACTCCCCGACATCGTCCGTGGCTACGAGGACCGCAAGGTGCTTCGGGCGGCGGAGTACCGCAGCGAGCTCAAGGAAGCACTCACCTTTTGGCCGCAGTAGTCGGGGTCACGCGCAAACGACGGCGGTTCGCTGCGACCGTCGTTCGCTGGCAGGATTCCGGTATGTCTCTTGTGCACGTGCCGATGCCGCTCTTCAATCACCGCCGACGTTCGACGAAAACACGGGCGCTGTCCGGATTTCTCGCCTTGTTCGCCGCCGCCGTCGCCGGTTTTATTACCGCCGCACCGGCGTCGGCCAAGGGAATCACGATCAGCAAGGCAACGTTCGCCCGCGACATCACCAAGGACTTCAAGGCGAAGGGCGTGACCACCGAGTTCCGTGGCACCGAAACGGTCTTCCTGCTCCTTCAGATCAAGGGACGGCCGAAGTCGGGCAAGGTCGAGGCCACATGGAACTTCCGCGGGGCACCCATCGGCAAGGCCGACGTCGACCTCAGTTCGGTCAACAAGGGTTTGCTGTTCTCCTTCGGCGAGGACACGTACGTGAAGTTCAACTTCACCCCCGGCCCCAAGCAAGCGCTCCCGATCGGAATGAGCTACGTGGTCACCGTGACGACGGATGGCAAACCGGTCGGCACCTATCCGTTCGAGGTGATCGCGCCAGCGGCTGCCATCCCGTCGAAGATCGCGAAGACGATGTTGTCGAAGTCGAAGACTCCGACAGCTACCTCGACGTTCTCCCCGGCCGACACCGTCTACCTGCTGTTCACCGGTGACTTCGGCCTCGGAACCTGGGTTGAGGCGCAGTGGACTATCAACGGCAAGGTGGCCCCCGACGCCACCCGCAGCCTCACGCTCGACGAGAACAAGAAGGGCGTCGACGGGAACTTCTCGCTACTCCCTCCCGGCGGTTGGCCGAAGGGAAAGCATTCCGTGACCCTCACCATGAACGATCGCAAGATCGTCACGTCGAGCTTCACGGTCGCCTGACCCGACGACCGAACCGAGAAGGGGACCGGTTACTTCACGGCAGAACTGGTCTGGCTCTCGACGAAGTAGCGCTGAGCGAGGATGAACACGAGGATCGGCACGCTGACCGCCAGAGCGACCGCGGCGAACACGAGCTGGGGTTTGTCGGCGGCGCGACCACCGAGCTGCGACAGCGAGATCGTCAGCACGTGGAGCTTCTCGTTGGCGCTGACCGACACGAGGGGCCAGATGAAGCTGTTCCATGCGTAGAGGAAGGTGAACGTCGACAGCGTCGCGACCGCCGGCCACGACAGCGGCACGAGGACCTTCCACAGCACCTGCATCTGTGATGCACCGTCGATGGTGGCCGCTTCGTCGAGATCCTTCGGGATGGTGAGGAAGAACTGCCGCATCAAGAAAGTGCCGTACGCGCTGAAGATGAAGGGGAAGATCAGCGACGAGAGATGGTTGTTCCAGCCCATCCACACCATCAACTTGAACAACGGGATGATGAGCAGCACGAACGGGATCATGATCGAGCCGAGGTACACGGCAAAGATCGCGTCGCGGCCGCGGAACTGGATGCGGCTGAACGCGTAGCCGCCCATGACCGAGGTGACCACCGTGCCGATCACCACGAGCAGCGTGACCAGTGAGGTGTTCCACAGCGACTGGTCGATGTTCTGGAGCTTGCGCACCTCGGTGTAGTTCTGGGTTCGGAAGTACAGGGACTCGTCACGGGTGGCCAGGCGAGGGTTCGCGATCACGTCGGGGAGCTTCTTGTCGGGGTCGGAGAACCTCCCCCTGATGGTCTTTCCGACCTGCGCGAGCTCGACCT
>JANOWU010000070.1:0-4744 GCA_031418035.1 Acidimicrobiia bacterium | reverse complement strand
CCTCAACTCGTTCACCGGTACCGGCGAATTCGTCTTTATCGGTGGTGGGCTACCGATCGTCGTAAAGGACCGGCTGCTCGGCGCCATCGGCGTCGGTGGTGGGTCACCCGAACAGGACGCGGACGTCGCCAAGTTCGCGCTGGACGCGCTTCTACGCCGAGCGCAAAAGCCCAAGAAATTCCGTGGTGGCCACCGTTGTCGGAGCCACGGTGGCCACCATCCTCACTTGCGGCCCTCAGGCCGTGCCGGAACCGGACAAAGCGATGGAGATGACGAGCCGCTGCAGCTCCTCGAATGCTGCTTCGTCAACGCAGCGCATCCGATGACCGAAGTTCGAACCTCGATACCCGAACAGCACGGGCCTCCCGGCAACAGGATCGACGAGGCACGCGTCCACCACACGGTCCCAGGCGGCTGACACGCTGTTCCAAGGGACCGTAACAGTGGACAGCGTCCTCAGCACAGGCGGGTAGACCGGCTGCATCGGCCCGTCGTCTTCAAACGTCCAGCCAACGACGCGAGGGTTCTTGGCTCCGGGACGACGCTGATGGCCGCTTGTAGCTGCCCTTCCAGATCAGGTTGTCATCGGTGCACGCGTCGCGCAGTGGTACGTGATCGTCGGGTCCGTTGTTGCGTTCGAAGGTGCTCGAGGACGCCGATAACTGCGCGTCGAAGGCGACGGTCTCGAAGTACGCGCCGATGACGAGGTCGTTGATCGTCGAAGGGGCATGCGGTTGCTGTTGCCCCTCGTCGAACTCGACGACAGGTCCGTGGGTCGGCGTGGCTGCTGCTTCTTGGACGTCGCGGACCCGTGTACCCGGCTCTGAGTATTGGAAGTCAGCGCAATCTTTTGGCCTGCCCGATATTTTCGTACCAGTCGCAGTGAGACACTACGCCCGCCACTACGCCACACAAGGAATCACGTACCGGGACGTGTGGGACGGACCAGGCTTCGACACCGCCTCTGACTCGGGTAAGGCTGAGCTAGCCAATCTGGGCCGGGCTCCGGTGGGCAACCGACCGGTCCAACCTGACGCGGCGATTGTCGAACCACTCGCGCAAGCAGGTCATCTCGCACGACCGACCATCTGCGATCTTGAAACTGGCTACTCCGCACGAAATGCCGACGAATGGGATCGTTTCATCTCCGCCATGGGAGCATTCGACCTCGTCGAGACCAACGCACAACACGTCACCCGCGCATTACAAGTGCAGCGACTCCTTGCATCACGGAGCCAACGCGAAAGAATAATCCCTGACCTGCTCGTTCAGCAGTAGCCGAATCTCGCAACCTCACGGTGCTTCACTACGACGCCGACTTCGACCTCATCAGCGCCATAACAGAACAACCATGCCAATGGGTCGTCGCAGCTGGATCAATCGATTAGCTTTTTTACTAAGCAGGCATACTTTTAATGCCGGGCGGCGGCCCGCCGATCCGAGCTTTCAGTATCGCTTTCGAAGGACATATCAATCAACGACTTTCACATCGTTTAAGGGACGCGATTGTCCGGAGAGTTGTGAGCGTAGGTGATCTTCGAAGTCGTTCTGCTCGTGGTGCTCGTGGCGGTGAACGCCGCATTGGGGTCGCGCCTCGACACCTCCACGAGAGCGACCAGGCAGTTGGCGCAGTAGTGGGGGGCTGCGTTTCGACACCGTCGAGCCTTCTACTATTTCGGGTTGCAACCACGGCAAGCGCCCACCAAGAAAGTATGTGAACTGAGTAATGGAAACCAAAGGAAGTGTCCACGCCGACGACGCCGTGATCACCGCGATGGCAACTGGTGATCCCGACGAACCAATCGTGATGCTCAATCTGCTCCGGTACCGAGACGTCGCCGAGAGCGGGTTTGGTGTCGACGGCCTCAGCGGACGCGAGGCCTACGCGGTGTACGGCAAAGCATTCGCCGAACTTCACCCTCGCTTCGGCGGCGAGCCGATCTGGATGGGACGCGGTCTCAACACCGTGATCGGCGCTGAGGACTGGGACGTCGTGCTCCTCGTCCGCTATCCGACCCGACGTCAATTCGTCGCAATGTTTACTGACCCTGACTACCGAAGCATCGCGCCAATCCGCGCCGCGGCCCTTGCCGATTCGCGGCTCGTCGAAACCACGCAGCTCCTTCCGAAGCTCTGAGGATCTCGCCGGCGCCCCGACGTACTCGACGAAAGCGATCACCAACGTCGGGCCTGCGGGGTTCAGGGGGAACAAGGCGCCAGGCCGTGGACTCCCTCGTTGGTGAGTTCGGCCACCAGCTGTCGTGTGTCGATCTCCTGAACGTTGCATCCCGCCCTGAGTGCGAGTGCCGCAGCGGTGCCAGCGGCCTGCCCCATGGCGATGCATTGCGGCATTCCTCGTACCGACGCGAATGCGACGGGGTCTGCCGACACGATGCGCCCGGCGAACATCAGGTTGGTCACGTCCTTCGGAACGAGTGACCGGAACGGGATCGTGTAGTAGTCGCCCCCTGGAACGCTGGCGTCGTGGGTCATGTCGGATGTGGAGCGCATGACATCGTCGACCGGATTGTCGCAGCAGACGATCGCATCTTCGAACTTCGCACCTCTCGCGAGGTCGGTGCCGGTGAGCCGGTACATCCCTTCTAACTTGCGGGTCTCACGGACGCCGACGGTCGGGGACAGCTGGGTCATGTGGGCCTTCGCGAACCCGGGCACGTCCGTTTGCAGGAAGCGGGCCAACTGCAGGCAGCGACGTCGACCCTCCTGCGTGGCCTGGACTACGGCCGAAGGATCGGTGCCATCGACGCCGCGCACATGGACCGAGTTGCAAAACACGGTTCCTTCGTGGAACCCCTTCATCAGATACAGCATGGCGAGGTCAGGGTGCAGGCGCTGCTCTGCGACACCCAGGGCCGCAAGGCGAGTGAAGTACGGGTCGGGATCGGCGAATGCGAGTTCCCAGTCGACGCCGACCATGAAGAACGACACCGTGACACCCATCATGTTGCCGTCCTTGTCGCCGACGTCGAACGGCACGCCGGCCTTCGCTGCGATGTCGCCATCGCCGGAGCAGTCGATCACGATCTTTGGTGTCAGTACGAACGGGCCGTGTCGGTCGAACCAATCGATACCGTCGATTCTCCGACCGTCCATGATGGGCGCGATTGCCGTGGTGTTGAGGCGTACGGTCACCCCGGCTTCGGCGAGCATTTCGAACATGGTGAGCGTCGCGATGTCGTGGTCGTACACGATCTCGGGTCCGAAATTCTCGAGCGCGGACGGTCGCTTTTCCGCGGCAGGCGGATCCATGTTGGCGAGCCGGAGTGTGAGTTCCTCGGTCAGACCGCCGATGATCCGGTCGACCGGGTAGGCGCCACCCCACGGCGTGCCCGGACAGAACGCCATCACCCCGCCGACCTTGCTCGTCGCCTCCAACAACGTGACGCGTAGGCCTCGCCGGCCAGCCGCCACCGCAGCGCCAAACCCTGCGGTTCCACCGCCCACCACCACCACGTCAATTTCCATCCCGGCGATACTACGGAACCCGACTTTCGAGCGCGCAATCTCGTGTTGATTTGCGGAATCCCAAACGAAGCGGCTGTCGGTTGCGCGGCGTCGAAGACGACGACGGATTCTTTCGCCACTTTGGAGAACGGACTCAGTTACAATGCACTCATGGGTGATCCGACGACAGTGAAGGTCTCGAGCCGGGGGCAGATGAGCCTTCCCGCAGCGGCTCGGCACCGGTGGGGAGTTGAGGACGGAGGCGAGATCGGTGTGATCGACCTCGACGGTGCGCTTCTGCTCGTACCCGGCGGGCTCGACGCCGCACGGAAGGCGCTCCGTTCGGCCGTCGCCGATGGACGCTACGAACGTGCCGTTCGGGCTATCGACGACCCCGACCTCACGAACTGACGCCAATTCGTGAGGACCGTCCTGCTCGACGATCGATTGCTGCTCGACCGCCTGCTCGGAAACGAATCCGTCCCCCTCCGACGACTCCTTCGCGGAAAACGAGTGGCGACCACAGGCCTTTGGTACTACCGGCTGTGTCACGCAATCCGCTCCGACCTGGTGACCGGCGCGCTGTCGGGACCGTTTGCTGCGGCGCCCGTCGACGTTCGAGCCCGAGCAAGCGCCTCGCTCGTCCGACTTCCGGACAACATCGAATTGACAAGTCTTCGAGACCTTGTCCCGACGATGGCCGACCTCATCAGTGTCCACCGACTCAACGTGCTATCCCTCGAGGCACTGGCCGCCGCACGACACCTGGAGGCGGACATCGCCCTGGCGACTGGTAGCGAGAACCCTGCGCTCATGGACGCTGCGAGCGCTGAGCGGCTCCGACTCCACACGGTGGCGATAGGGGCGTGACTCCAGATCCCGCCCTCGGCCACGAGCGCGGGTACATCACGTTCGCGTTCGGTCAGTTCGGGAACGGCACGTGGCCCGCGGCGACGGATCGGATGGCTTGGGTGAGGTGGTCCTGGGTGTCGCCGCTCGCCCACCGCGGCCGCAGAAATCGTAGATTTTCATGCCCGTATCGTCCGCGGACGGCCAACCCGAACGGAAGGGCACCCATTCCCGGCCCCCGGAGATCATTCCCGGGAACCATCACATGGCTCCACCGAACCCGGGGTGATTCATAAGAAGTAATCTCCATCGATGGCACCGACTTCTTCCACGCTGGCCGCTCCGATCGCCGACGACTGGCGGAGCGAGCGCGTCGAGCGTATGCAACGTCGGCGCCTCGACCAGCGCGACTTCCAACGGCTCCAAGACG
>JANOWU010000069.1:0-7094 GCA_031418035.1 Acidimicrobiia bacterium | reverse complement strand
GATGGCATCGGATCTGCGTCGTGTCATGAAAGATGGACACAGCGCCAGATGCTCCATGCCGGAGTGGCGGCCTCGGCGATCACGCGTATCTGCATCACCCACCTGCACGGGGATCACTGTCTTGGTCTTCCCGGCGTTATTCAGCGGCTTGCATTGGATCGCGTTGACCATCCGATAGACCTCTACTACCCAGCGTCGGGACAGGCCTATATCGACCGGTTACGCGCTGCGTCGATCTTTCATGATACGACGCAGATCCGATGCCATCCGATCCACCGCAATGGTGTGGTCGAGTTCGACGCACCCGCCACATTTGGGCTGGTGGCTCGACAACTCGACCATGGTGTGGAGAGCGTCGGCTACCAGATCGTGGAACCCGATGGCCTTCGAATGGTGGCGTTGCGTCTGGCCGAGAGGGGTATCGAGGGGCCACGTGTTCGTGAGCTACAGCGAGTCGGTTCTCTGTGCACTGAACATGGCATGGTCGCACTCGAAGAGGTAAGCGAAGTGAAACGAGGGCAGCGTTTCGCGTTCGTCATGGACACGCGCATGTGCGCGAACGCGGTAGAACTCGCTCGTCGTGCGGACCTCTTCGTGTGCGAATCCACGTTTGTTACGGCGGATGCCCGACTTGCGGAGGCGTACGGCCATCTCACCGCGCGCCAAGCCGCAGAAATCGCACGCGATGCGAACGCTCGTCTGCTCGTGCTGACCCATTTCAGTCAGCGATACAGCGATGTGGACCTTCTCGTAGAAGAAGCCGCCGACGTCTTTGCGAACGTGATTGCCGCGCACGACCTCCTGCGCGTAGCGGTGCCGCCGCGACTCTAGGTGTCTGTACACAAATGGAGTGGCATTGCGGTTTTTTTGAACCACATCGTGCCTTTGCGAAACCGAATCGTGAAGATTCTGATCCAGTTGAAATCCGGCTCGTGGTTTGCTTCGAATGAAACGTCGTTCACAAACCAAGGAGCATTGAATGACGAATCAAACTTTATTGCCAGGCCGTCGGCGACGATTGTTCGGCGCATCACTGATGGCAGCGACGCTTGCCCTCGGCGGAGTCTCAGGTGTATTCGCCCCGAAGGCCCAAGCGCAGGTTGCAACGACACTGACAGCTGAGCAACGACGCGCCTACCTTACGTTCTATGCGCCCGTGCTGTTGAAGCGCGGAGACGAGAACAACGGGAAGGTGGGGCGCGATTGGATGACGAATTTCGACTTCGATCGCGATGGAAACTTCTCGAACAATCGCGTCAACTGGCAACGAGTCCCCGGACACGCAAACGGAACCGACCCAAGTACCGCGGGTTGGCAGGTGCGTCCAACGATGTACACGTCGCTTGTCGAGTACAACGAAAACGGGTCGAAGTCGTTGGTGCTGCTCTACCACGTGTACAACGCGTCAGATAAAGATGCAAAGGAAATTCACGATTGGGAACGTATCGAGATCATCGTGCGCAACGTGAGCGGAACTCCCGGATCGCCGGGGGAGGCAGTGAGCAGTGCAACGGTCACGCTCCACAAGGAACATCACATGCGTCGTCCATCCGATGGTGAGATGAACTTCCTCCGCACCGGCTCCGGGAATCATCTGTTGGTGTGGCAGGCCGATGAGAGCGACATTGACGGGGGCAACATCTTCGGCGGTATCGGGAGCTTCCTTGCCAACGGCTCTGTTTCGCCCCACGGACATCAGCTGCACTTCGTCACGACTCCCTCCTGGGTTGTCGCGCAGCAGCTGCAAGCCCCGACCGGTCGAGCCGAAGTACAGGTGAGCAACCGGATCGGCTCGCCCCTGTCGCCCAAGAACGTCCACTACGTCTTCGTGCCTGAACGGGCTGCGGCGACCGTTGCGTTCGCGGGCGCCCAGACCCTCAACGCCGGAAATGCTCGGTACCTGGCGAGCCGCGTTGACAACGGCGACCGAGTGGGTTGGAACGAAACCAAGCGACTCACCTATGAGCTCCAGGACCTTGCCGACATTACGGCTACGCAGTGGTCGCAGAACCCGCGGGTCTTCGAAAGCTGGTTGCCCTACGGCGACGTCGTGGACGTTCTTCTCGAGGCGCCGATCACCAACGAAGCCGGTGCGGTAGAGGTCCCTGCGGGACGCCAGACGTTCTACTCGCGCTCACGTGACAGCCAGAAGGGCGAAGACGGACGCGACGGCTACATCACGAAGAGCTGGCTCTACGGGGCATATTCAGCTGAACTGAGCCCCGAACCGTTGAGCAGCAGCGACAACTTCGGCGGGTTCTCTGGAGTCGGCACGGACTCGTCGGGATTCAACCGTGGGGCGGCCAGTGCGCGGCCGGACTCCCATGGTCAGTACTGGTGGCAGCATGACTTCTTCGTGCACAACGGTGTCATCAACAAGGCCGACACCCGGGAAGAAGGACAGTGGCTCCGCGGTGACTGGTGGCGTCCGGAGAACGGTGGCTTCGACGGCCGTTGGACGCAACTCTTCGACGACGGTCCTACTGGCGGAAGTGTCTTCGCGCTTCAGGCATCGATTCGTATGAGCACCGGGCAGTGCATCGACGTGGGCCGGGCGACCGCAGTTCCGTCGGGAGGTACGGCACCGTATTCGTTCACGTGGACGGGCGCTGCATCGACGTCGGGTTCGGTCGTCACGGTCGACGGCTTCGTGCCCGTGACCTTGACCGTTACCGATGCGACCGGTGCCGTCGCACAGGCGACAGCGACCTACACGCCCACGTGTGGGGACGGCACGAACCTGCAGTAGCTGGCACGTAACGGCGAGCCGGTTCGAATACGGGTGGGCGCTGTCGCCGACAGCGCCCACCCTTCGAGACGTTGCGAGAATTGCATGCTACGTAGGCTTAGGAATTGGTCGATTCGCATGCAGGGTTGCCCGGTCGGCCGCTTCACGACCGGCGTGCCAGCCGGCGGCGTTCGAAATTGACGAACGCATGACCTTCACCTTCGGAAACATTTCGGCTTGGCGGGCCTGGACTTGCTCGTCTCGGCTGGCGAGCACCGGTAGCAATGATGCACCGAGGGTTGAGAGTGCGTCGTCGGTTGCTGCATGTCGGGCCTCCTGAAGCCGTTCACCGATCCGATACGCGAAGGCGATGATGAAGGTACGGCGAAACGACTTGGTCCGCGATGTGCCGTTGCGGTCCACGGAGCGACCAGCCGCCACCATGGACGACGTCGCTTGGGTGAGCAGCGACGTGAAGAGCAACTCGGTGATATCGAGATCCGCGGGAAATCCGAAGACCGTGACGAGACCGAGGTGGGGGGCGCTGACCGCAGAGCATCGGTTCGCTTGGGCAACCACCGAAAGAAGGACAGATTTCGCCTCGAAGTACGGATCCTCCACGTGGACCCGACGAGCGATGACCCCCGACCTTGCGGGCGCCTCGGCGTCGAGCATCGCCAGGTCGATTGCGTGGCGGGCCATGAGTTCCTGAGCCTTCGCCGTGAGTGCGTCGGCCTCTTCCTCAAACGTGGTCGACTCGGCCTTCGCCAGCAAACCACGGACCTTGGCCAGGACGCGTTCGTCGAGCTTCGACGATTCGCTCATGGCGGCTTTCGTCGGATGGGGAGTTTCGCGGGGCGGCAGCAGCAGCAACGGCAGTTTCGGGAGACGACGAAGGCACGCAAGTACCTCGATCCCGACTCGAAGGTCGGTGATGAGGCGCATCTCGGCAACCAGCGAATGACTCGCTGGCTCGATGAAGATGCAGCCGATCTTGTCGGGGAACGAGCCGGGACCAGCGTCGAGAACGTGAAGTTGACGCTCCCACTGCTCATCAAGATATGTGCACGTTGTAGTGGCACGCTCGAGCCGGATGGCCGACACGAGGACGTTGCGGTGTTCGTCGGTCAGGAGCTTGGTGACGACGTGCGAGAGATCGAGTGGCTGCCAACCCTCGCTGAACTTGGTGCGAAGCTCGGCACTGAGCTGCTCCTCCAGCACAACCGAACCAGCCCGACGTCCGGTGCGAAGCCGTGCCGACGTGAGTTCTTCGATCGTCAGAAGCAACTCTTCCTCCCGACCGCGCGCGTGCGCCTCGAGTGCACGGCGGACCAGCTCTCGGGCGTCGGTGTGCAGTTCGGCGTCGGGGGCCGATGCGCTCGGTTGGCGACCCGGTTGGGCGCCAACGTCTTGCCACCGGTCCCAGGCGCGCTCCTCGGCAGATGCGCGGCTGTTGTGCTGGAGATCTCGCTGACGGTTTGCGTCGCGGCGCTTCGATCTGTTCGAACCCATGGACGCGATCCTTACAGTTGGGTGTGACACCGGGACGCGAAACCACCCCCGCCCTGGCCGCAACTCGCCGTCGAGCAGAGTGGGAGTAGGACCGGACGTGGCCGGGCATCTCGCGGGGCGTACGCGGGCCAACTAAGTTGGCTGGGCCATGATCCTGTCAGATCGCACCCTTCGTGAAGAGATCGCCGCCGGAAGGATCGTCATCGATCCCTACGAGCCAGCGAACGTCCAGCCCTCGTCGATCGACCTTCGCATCGATCGCTACTTTCGGGTGTTTCGCAACCACACGACGGGGATCATCGACGTCAAGGAGAACCAGGAGAACCTGACCGAGCTCATCGAGATCGGCCAAGACGACGTCTTCATCTTGCATCCCGGTGAGTTCGTGCTCGGATCGACGGCCGAGCGGGTCGGTGTCCCCGACGACATGGTGGCGCGCATCGAGGGGAAATCGAGCCTCGGACGACTCGGGGTGGTCATTCACTCGACGGCCGGGTTCATTGACCCGGGGTTCAACGGGCACATCACCTTGGAACTCTCGAACGCAGCGACACTCCCCATCACGTTGTACCCGGGCATGAAAATCGGGCAGGTGAGCTTTCTGCGCATGACGACGCCTGCCGACCATCCCTACGGGTCTTCCGCCGTGGGATCGAAGTACCAGGGCCAGCGCGGCCCGACGCCGAGCCGCTACTTCGAGAACTTCCGGAAGTAACCCGAGCCCTCTCGGCGGTATCGGCCTCGGCGGCCGGGGTCAGCAGTCGCGTTCGGATGTGGCGATCGGATCGTCCACTCCGAGAAGTTCGTCCGAGACCACCCACGGGCTGGTGGGCAACACCGCCGTGGGGAAGGGTGCCAGAAGATCTCGCGGGTGCGCGGGACCTCCTTCACAGAGCCGAAGGCTCTGGCCGAGCAGACCGCAGACGTCGGCCGGACTTCGACCGAGCAGCTTCTGACCGGCGAGCGACACGGCTCCGTCTCGTTTCGCGAGTCGCTTTCCGGAGGAGCTCACGACCAATGGTATGTGGGCATAGGAAACCCCAGGCATCTTGAGCAACTCACCGATGTAGATCTGTCGGGGGGTGGAGGTCAAGAGATCGTCGCCGCGGACGACCTGGCGCACCCCTTGGAGACCATCGTCGATCACCACGGCAAGGTTATATGCGGGCATACCATCGGCGCGGGCGAGAACAACGTCATCGACGCGTCCCGAAAACGGCCCATGGATGGCGTCGTGAAACTCTCGGACCTGGTTGTCTACGCGGAGTCGCAGGGCTGGTGGACGGCCGCTGGCGTATCGTTCGTTTCGTTCGGCCGACGAAAGTTCGCGACATGTTCCGGGATACGCGCCTTCGGGGAGGTCCGCTTGGTTGGGGGCTTGCGACGCTTCTGCGATCTCACGGCGCGTGCACCAACAGGGATAGACCAGCCCTTCGGCACTGAGCTGAGAGATCGCGTCACGATAGAGCTCCAAGCGTTCGGACTGACGCACCACCGGGCCATCCCAATCGAGGCCCATGGCGTCGAGATCGCTGAGTTGAACGTCTTCGTGGTCCCGACTCGAGGTGACCGGATCTAGGTCTTCCATCCGCACCACGAATGCCGAGCGAGTCGAACGGGCAAAGAGCCAAGCCACGAGCGCCGTGCGCAGATTGCCCAGATGAAGCAGCCCGGTTGGGCTGGGAGCGAACCTGCCGTCAGCCATAGGTCTACTTTGTATCCGGTTCGTCGTCCGTGCGGGTTGCTCGTGCGGTGTCGTCGAGGGTCTTGTGAGGTGGTCGGATGCCCGGTTGGCGTCCGCCGGTTCGCCCGAAGGACTCACCCATCGTGTCGCGCATGATCATGTCGACCGCACTCCAGGTGGTCTTCGTGAAGGGATAGGCAAGGAACGGCATGAAGAATCCGGCCAGTCCAGCAAACACCGCCAGCTTCACCAGTGGAGGATCGGGAAGGGTGACGCCAAATCCAATCGCAATCACCCCGATGATCAACGCTTCGGTCAGCGCGATGTTCACGACAATTGCGCCGAGGAAGAAACCTGCTTCCCGTTCGAAGTGGTACTGACATCTCGGACACTCCTCGACCATCGAGGTCCATCGTTTGAACAGGTGTCCGCTTCCACATTGCGGGCAGCGTTTCAGAAGTCCACGGAGCAGGAGCCTCCACGGCGACGTCGGCAACTTCGGCTGGTTCGACGAGTTCGAGGATCGTGCCGCGGCGCCCCTCATGACACGATCACCACAGGGGTGCGCGGCGACCATGGGAACGTGCCCAGAAATCGCACCCCGGCAGTGGGTTCGAGGCGGGCCGGGTCGGTGGAGATGAGCAGGAGCCGCCCGGAAGGCCCGTGGAGGAGTTCGTCGAAGCGCGAACCTTTCGGCACGGGGAGCCCGTCCGGGTCGCCGACGAGCCACACGCTGCGCAACGTTGCATCGACTCGCGGGCTCGCAGCGAACGCGCCATCACGACCAATCACGAGAAAGCGCGTGACGGCACCAGCGAGATTGCCGACACTGGTTCGCGCCAACTCCAGTCCGACCTCGTGTTGGAGACCGACGTTCGCTATAGCCACGCCGTCGCCCTTCTCGGCGACGATCCGACACGCTTCGGCAGTCGATGAACATTCCACCGGTCGAAGGGAGTTGGCAGCGATGAAGGCCGAGCACTGACGGATCACCTGGGGATGGGTGTAGAGGGTCATCCCCGGCACGAAGTTCGTGTCGGGCGCGACGTAGGCGTCGAATCGGACGAGGACATCAACAACGCCGCCCGCGGTCAGCGAGCTGTCGCCGCCCAGAATCGCGGCTGCGGCGAGGTCGACGAGTCCACTTGAGGAGTTTGCGATCGGCACGAC
>JANOWU010000068.1:0-5747 GCA_031418035.1 Acidimicrobiia bacterium | reverse complement strand
GGATGCCCTGCCGGGATCAGATGCTCGACCGAGACCTGCGTCCACATTGCCTGCTGACGATCCTCAACACCACGCATCAACCAAGCATGACTAACCCCGCCAGAAATCGCGAGCACTCAATCCGAGTTTTTCAGCACCCTGTTAGCCTTGGCGGCTCAGCTGCGAATGCTGGGCCCGCACGAAGTCGCTCACCGTGGTTTGATCGATGACGGCGCCGTTGTCGTCATGTACCGTCCAGATCACGCCGTTCACCGCGTGCATGGAGAGGTGGACAATGGCACCATCGACCCCTCCCTCTTCGACATGCAACGAGTCGCCGTCGTGTGAGTGGAACGTGCCGGGGGCTCGGACCTGGTCGAGCACCCAGTCAGTCCCAGACCGTCGGAAGGTCCGATGCTCACCTTCGAGAACCAGGGTGGACGTCGGTCCTACGTGGTTGTGAGCAACACATCGCGCGTGTGGAGCAAGTCGAAACAGTATGTCCACTTTCTGTTTCTGTTCGCTGACGTCGAGCACCCAAAAGCTCAGGCCATCGGGCCCGCGAAAGGGCCGCCAAGAAATTGATCGATCGTCGAATCGGTAGCTGCTCACGTGAGTCTCCTGTGATCAGATGATAGCGAAAGCGTCGCGTTCTGTGCCGGGGCGAGGTAGCTGTCGTTGATGTCCATCACCAAACCCCTTCCCGGAAGTAGGCACCGGTTCCGGGCCAGCTCGCAGCGTAGGTCCAGGGTGGAGCCAACGCCAGTAACGACATACGGCGACGAGGCGCCAACCAGGCTACGACCGGGCGCGGCCGGTGCGCGGCCGATGCGTTCGGTGCAGTGGCTAGCCTAAGAACCTACGAACTACAAGGAATTCGCAAGGAATTGGTATGTCTTCGATCAATGTGACGATTTGGAACGAGTATCTCCACGAAGTGCAGGAGCCCGAAATCGGGAAGGTGTACCCGACGGGCATTCATGGCGCTCTTGCCGAGGGTCTCGGGTCGAACAGCGATTTCTTGATTCGAACGGCGACGCTGGGCGAACCGTCCCACGGGCTGACCGACGAGGTGATTGCGAACACCGACGTCATGATCTGGTGGGGACACATGGGTCACCACCTCGTCGACGACGGCATCGTCGACAAAGTTCAGCAGGCGGTGTTGAGCGGCATGGGGCTCATCGTGTTGCACTCCGGCCACTACTCCAAGATCTTTCGTCGATTGATGGGAACGAACTGCTCGCTCCTGTGGCGCGAAGCCAACGAGAAAGAACGTCTGTGGGTTGTCGAGCCCGCCCACCCGGTCATGGAGGGAATCCCGCCGTTCATCGAACTCGAAGCCGAAGAGATGTACGGCGAACGATTCGATATCCCTACGCCCGAGCATGTGCTCATGCTCAGCTGGTTTCAGGGCGGAGAAGTCTTTCGCAGCTGTGCCACCTGGCAGCGCGGCCACGGCAAGATCGTGTACTTGCGGCCGGGCCACGAGGAATACCCCACGTACCGCAACGAGCACATTCTCCGGGTGATCGCGAATTCGATCAGATGGACCGCGCGTCGAATTACTATGCGAACCGATGATGCGCCGAACTCTCCGCCGCTGGAGTGGGTGCCCGGTGCGTCGGCCCGGGCGACCGCTGCTGCCCAAGCGGGTTCATCGAGCGTCGGATGACCATGTTGCGAAAACATCGCGTTGGAATCGTAGGAACAGGGGCGATCGCGGAACAACACTTTCTGGGGTACCAGACTGCGGGTGCTGACGTCGTAGCCCTTGCCGACATCTCGGCGGAAACCCTGGACCTGCGGCAAAGCCAGTGGAACGTCGCTGATGGGTACCTGTCGTTCGAGGACATGCTCGCGGATGACAGCATCGACGCGATCTCGATATGTACGCCGAACTCGTCGCACGCTCCCGTGACGTTGGCTGCGGCCAAGGCTGGCAAGCACGTTCTGTGTGAAAAACCGGTCTCCATGGACCTCGCGCAGGCGGCCGAGATGATCGACGCATGTGCGAATGCAGGGGTCGTATTTCAAGTCGGTCACCACATGCGCTCGTGGGCTGCAGCAGTGAAGGCAAAAGAACTCATCGAGCGTGGCGACCTGGGTGAGATTACGTATGTGCGCTTACGTCAGGCTCACGACTGGGGCGGCGCCCGAACGGTTCGAGGAGCATTTGGCTCTCGCGCCACCTCAGGCGGCGGAACCCTTCTCGACAACGGCTGTCATCTCTTCGACCTTGCCCGGTACCTGGCAGGCGATGTCCACGACGTGTTCGCGAGGATCGCCACAAGGAAGTTCGCCGTGGAAGTAGAGGACACTGCCGTATCGTCGTTGGGATTCCTGTCGGGGGCCATGGGACAGGTGGAGGTCGCCTGGACCGGTACGGGGTGGCAGGAGGCCTTCTGGGTGTACGGGACCGAAGGGTCACTCGAATGTGACAATCGGGTCTCCTCGAAGCAGCTGCTGCACCGATATCGGTCGTCCAACGGGCAGTCCTGGGACGGAACAGATATCGCTCGATACGAGCTTCAGGGCCTCGCGCCGCACACGCAACACGTCATGAACTTTCTCGACGCCATCGATGGGAAACGTCCCGTTGTCTGTAGCGGCGCCGACGGATTGGAGGCCGTGAGACTGGTGCTCGCGTCGTACGAGAGCGCTGATTCCGGTATGACCGTTCAGATTCCACGCGAGGTTCTATGAAGATCGCAGATGTCAAGACGTTCGTTGTCGCCAACCCGCCACCTCGGATAGGTGGGCGGTACTTCATTTTCGTGAAGCTAACCACCGATACCGGTGTTTCCGGCATCGGTGAGGTGTACACCGCAACGTTTTCGCCGCACCTTGTGGCACAAATGATCGAAGACGTCGCCAGCCGTCATGTGATCGGTCAAAGCCCCTTTCACGTGGAGGCCATGTGGCGGAAGATGTACGGTCGCGGGTTCTCGCTGCGACCTGACCTCACCCTCGGCGGGATCATGAGCGGTCTGGAGATGGCCTGTTGGGACATCGCCGGCAAGGAGTTGGACAAGCCGGTGTACGAACTCCTCGGCGGAATGGTGCACGAACGGTTACGTACGTATACCTATCTCTACCCCTTCGACGATTTCGATGCACACACCGACCATCCGGTGTACTCCGACCCCGACGTCGCTGCCGAAGTCGCCGCCTTCGAGGTCGACCGGGGATTCACGGCGGTGAAGTTCGACCCGGCCGGCCCGTACGGCGTGTTCGGCGGAAGACAGCCGTCGCTCGAGGACCTCGACCGTTCCGAAAAAATGGTTCGGTCCGTCCGTGAAGCAGTTGGTACGCGCGCAGATATTCTCTTCGGAACTCACGGGCAGTTCACCTCGTCGGGTGCGATCAGAATGGCGAAGCGACTCGAGCCTTTCGACCCGCTGTGGTTCGAGGAACCAACGCCGCCCGATGTTCCCGACGAAATGGCGAAGGTGGCTCGGAGCACATCCATACCGATCGCCACAGGGGAGAGGCTCACGTCGAAATACGAGTTCCATCGCGTGCTTGAGGCAGGCGCGGCCTCGATCATTCAACTGAACCTCGGGCGGTGTGGAGGATTGCTGGAGGGAAAAAAGATCGCTTCGCTGGCAGAGGTATACGGCGCGCAGATTGCTCCGCATTTGTATTGCGGTCCCATCGTCGGTGCCGCCAACATTGCGTTGAGCGCCTGCTCGCCGAACTTCTTGATCCTCGAGTCGATTCGGGATTGGAAAGGCTTCCATGCCGAGCTTCTCGTCAAACCGATCCAATGGGAAGACGGCTACATCATCCCACCGAGTGGACCCGGTCTCGGGGTCGAACTGGACGAGTCGGTCGCGCTCGCACACCCCTACACCGGCGAAGAACTACACCTCGAAATGACGGAACGACCGCTGTAGCGGTGTGCCTATCGCCACCAGGTGCAGCTGTCGGCGTCGACAAGTCCGGAAGTGGACTCGCCAAGCACACTCGAAATGATGGGGCGCCGGTCGCGCAGGATCGATGAGCTAAGTGCGCATGTGTTTGAGGTCGGATTCAACGTGATCAACGTGTCGCCGCGCTCGAAGACCACCAGTTCTTCGGGTGAACGGTCGACCCACGTGAGCGGACCAGTGAGCGTTTTGCGTAGTCGCATCGCGGATCGGTACAACTCGAGCATGGACCCGGCGATGCCGTCTTGGGACGCCACACTTCGATCCGCCCAGTCTTTCGGCTGCGGGAGCCACGTGTCGACGCCCGGCGACGAGAAACCGAACGCCGTCGAGGGATCCGTGGTCCACGGCATCGGGACCCGACACCCGTCTCGTCCGATTTGGCGGCCCTCGGTACGCGCGAAAATCGGATCCTGACGGGCCGCGTCGGGCAGGTCGAGAACCTCCTCGAGCCCCAGTTCTTCGCCTTGATAGATGTAGAGCGTGCCGGGGAGCGCCGCGGCGAGCAACGTCATGGCCCGCGCTCGAGTGAGACCACGGGAACGGTCGACCGGGGCGTCGACGTACACGAGGTTGTTCCCGGTGTAGCTTTCGAGTTCGGTGGCGTTCGCACGACCGAGCCGGGTCACCACTCGCTGCGTGTCGTGGTTGTTTATGGTCCACGCGGGAGGTACGCCGAGCGCAGTCATCGTGGCCACGGTGTCTCGCACGACCTGCCCGATGCTCTCCGGTCGCCACGGCGCAAGCATGAGTTCGAAGGCGAAGGATTGGTGAAATTCGCCGGTCACGTACATGGCGAGTTGTTCGGGCCGTCCCGGCGTGTACGCCTCGCTGACCGTGACCAACTCCCGTCCCGGGTGAGTCGCCTGGTACTCGTCGATAACGGCGCGCCAGTGTTTCCAGGCATCGTGGCCGGTTGGCCAAAAGACGGAGTACGGATTGTGCGACCACACGTCGTTCTCCGCAACGTCGGAGGCGACCGGAGGCGCGTCGGGCAACCCGGGCGCTTTCCCCGCTACGGCGACGGCGTCGACACGAAAACCATCGACTCCACGATCGAACCAGAAGCGAAGGGCCCGATCAAAGTGGTCGACGACGATCGGGTTCGACCAGTCAAAATCCGGCTGCTCAGGCGCGAACGTGTGGAGGTACCACTGGCCCGGGCGCCCGTCTCGCTCGATCACCCGCGTCCATGTCGAACCGCCGAACACCGAACGCCAGTTGTTGGGAGGGGCGTCGCCGTTTGGTCCGCGGCCGTCGCGGAAATAGAAACGTTCACGCTCCGGGCTTCCCGGTTGGGCGGCAACGGCGTCGCGAAACCACTGGTGCTCGATACTGCAGTGGTTCGGCACGATGTCCATGAGCACGCGAATCCCTCGCGAGTTTGCGTCGGCCACCAGTGCGTCGAACTCCTCCAGATCGCCGTAGTCGGGGTTGATGTCGAAAAAGTCGGCAACGTCGTAGCCGTGATCGTGTTGGGGCGACGGATAACAGGGGGAGAGCCAGATCGCGTCGATACCGAGCTTTTGGAGATGGTCGAGTCGGGCCCGCACACCCCAGAGGTCACCCCATCCGTCACCGTTGGCATCGGCGAAGGACGGCACATACAGCTGGTAGACGACGGCATCGTGCCACCACGGAACGGGTGGCTGGTGCGACGTGGACATAGCGGCGAAACCCCTGACGCCCCCTCATCTTTCGGGAAAGCGCTTTCAGCGTATCGCACGCTTCCCGACGCGCCGATGCCCGATTCACTCAACGGCGAGTTGCAGGGTCGACGGCAAGTTGTTGGTGGAGCGAACTTGCCGTTCACCCAGCAACTCGCCGACGAGTGGG
>JANOWU010000067.1:0-4059 GCA_031418035.1 Acidimicrobiia bacterium | reverse complement strand
AGCAACTTCAACCGCCGAGCCTGGGCACCAACTATTCGCAAAGTGGGCCTTACCGGGTTTCACTTTCACGACCTACGCCATACGGGCAACACGCTCGCAGCAATGACCGGGGCAAGCACGCGGGAACTCATGTCCAGAATGGGCCACGCCTCACCACGAGCTGCCCTCATCTACCAACACGCAACCAGAGAACGAGACGCCGAAATAGCGAACCGACTCGGCACAATGTTCCACCGAGTGCAACCCCCGGAATAGAAGGTTCAAGCCCTGATTTCGTTCGGGTCCAGACCGCAAATACTTCGGATTCGACACCCAAACACGGGCGTTTCGCAGCCCTCGTCGACGTCCTCTGCTCCCCACGTTCAGACGCCTTGGCGACCCGCCCAAACCACTCGGTGCCTTTTGATGCTTTTCAAAGTGGCACGAACGTGGCACGCCATGGGCAAAATCATGGGCAAACAGGGCTTAGAAAAGCAATCAGGCACCCTCGAAAGGGTGCCTGACCTGCGGTTACTCTTGGAGCGGAAGACGGGATTCGAACCCGCGACCCTCACCTTGGCAAGGTGATGCTCTACCACTGAGCCACTTCCGCGTGGGCCAATTACTATAACAGCCGATGGAGTCCTCCCGCGTCGCCCTTCGGGAACGGCCGCTTCGAGACCCGGGATCAGCGCTTCGCAGACTTCGCGGACCCCACGGACTTCGCGGGCGCAATGGATTTCGTTGACTTCGCGGACTTCGCCGACGATTGCGACTTCGCACGCTTGTTGCGCTGGCCCGGCTTGGCCGGCTTGGCCGGCTTCGCGGATCGCGGTTCGGAGTCGCCGGAGCTACCCGCAGGAACGCTGACAGCCGCGTCTACCGAGGCAGCCGCCGCCTCCAACAACTCCGCAGTTGCCGTGTCGATGTGGCTGGCGATTCGCCACACGTCGGGCACCGTTTCCTTGCATGCGACGAGACCGAAATGCACGACGCCCATGTACGACATCACCGTCATGTTGAGTCCACCCCCGTCGAAGATGGGCCCCATGGGGTACCAGCTGACCATCTGAGCGCCGGCGGAGTACAGCGCAGAACTCGGACCGGGAACGTTGGAGATCGTCACGTTGAACAGTGGCTTATGACGATCCGCCAACTTCATCGACGAGTACAGACGCGCGGCCCGCGCCGCCAACGCCGGCGCAGCAAACTCCGCCCAGTTCGACAGAGTGTCTGCACCGATCGCCGTCGCCGCCTCTTTCGACTTCTTCGTCGAATCTTGAATCAGCGCAAGTCGTTCGGCCGCACTGGCAACGTGGGTCGCCAGCTCGACGAACATGTTGCTGACCCGATTGCCCATGGCGCCCTTTTGATCGGTTGATCGCACGGAGATAGGCACCATTGCAACGAGCGGCTCCATGGGAAGCTCGCTTCCGTCGATGAGATAGCTGCGCAGTGCGCCGGCACATATCGCCAGCACGACGTCGTTCACCGTCCCGCCGAGAACAGAGCGGATCTTCTTGATGTCGGCGAGCGTCACCTCGGTAAATGCAAAGCTGCGATGCGGCGTAATGGGAACGTTGAGCGACGTCCGCGGAGCACTGAACGGCACGATCGGAGGAGCGATACCTTCGGGTCGGACCCGACTCCGAAACTGCAACATCATCTCGGTTGTCTGTTTGATGGCCTGCACCAGTTTCACTGGCTGGCGGGCGAGTGAGTTGATCGCATAGGTCAACATCTCTGCGTCGGTGGGGATCCGCTCCGGCTCCCACAACGGCTCTTCGAACAACGTCGGTTCGGGACCCAAGTCGAGCAGGTTCGTACTGAGTTCGGCCCCGCTCGCACCATCAATCGCCGCATGGTGCGTTTTCGAGATCATGGCGACGTAGCCGTTCTCGAGACCTTCCACGATGTGGATCTCCCAGAGCGGACGACGACGATCGAGTTGGCGCGCCATCACATCCGCGGCGAACTCGGCCAGTTCAACCTTGCCGCCCGGAGCAGGGAGCGCAGCTCGACGAACGTGATAGTCGAGGTCGAAGTCGGGATCTTCGATCCAGATTGGGTGGTGCAACCCGAACGGAACCTCAACGAGACGCCATCGAAACGGCGGAAGTTTGTGCAGCCGATTTCGAATCAGCTCCTTCACACGGTCGAAGGAGTAACCGCCTGGCACTTCGGCGGGATCGAAGACGTACGTCCCCGCAACATGCATGTGGTTGTTTGGGGTCTCGAGATACAGAAACGAGGCATCCAAACCCGTAAGTCTTCGCATGACCGGATGCTACTTCAGCAGGCGCGAAAGCCTTCGGTCGGCAAGCGGCTTCCCGCCCGTCTGGCACGTCGGGCAGTACTGCAAGCTCTTGGTGGCAAAGCTCACTTCGCGCACCGTGTCGCCACATTCGGGGCACGGCTGACCCGTTCGAGCGTGGACGCGCATCCCCGAGCGCTTGCTGTCTTTCAACTCGCTGGCCGGTTTACCGGCACTTCGCTCGATTGCATCGTAAAGAACCCGTTGGATTCCACCGTGCAGCAGCGCAACCTCCTCATCAGTCAACGAGTTCGCCGGCTTGAAAGGACTGAGCTTCGCGATATGAAGAGCTTCGTCGGAGTACGCGTTTCCCACGCCGGCAATCGTCGACTGATCCGTAAGTACACCTTTTATCTGACTTCGACCGTTTGCTTCCAAGATCGAACCGAGCAGATCGACGGTGAACGACTCGCTCAACGGATCGGGACCGAGCGTGCGGACGTGTTCAATCTGCTCGGGATCGCGGACAACGAACACCCGTAGTCGTTTGTCCGTGCCAGCTTCGGTCGCGAGAAAACCACTGCCATCGTCGAAGACCACTCGAAGTGCCTGCGGACCCTTGGTCAGCGTCGACTTTGCCGGCTTCTTGATTTCATCCGACCACCGGATCCAACCGGCCCGCGCGAGGTGCATACACAAGTACATTCGCTCACCATCGGGCTCATCCGCAGGCGTGGTGCTACAGACCAGAAACTTCCCGATCCGACCCCACGAGTGCACCTTTCGGCCGACGAGCGCCTCGACGGGCGGGTCATACGTTTTCAGTGCACTAATCGCAAGCACACTTATTTTCTCGATCGCCAGCCCGTGGGTTCGCGAGTCAAGCCAACGGGCGAGCGACTCAACCTCGGGCATCTCCGGCATTGCGTTACGCGTTTCGGATAGTCATACCGCCGTCGACCACGAGCGCATGGCCGGTCACGAAACTGGCCGCAGGGAGAACCAGACTCAAGGTCATCTGTGCGACCTCCTCCGGCTCCGCGTATCGACGAAGTGCCACACGACGTTTCCCGAAGATCGTTTTCGCCTCGTCGGGGATTTCCGAGGTCATCCCCGTGTTGATAGGTCCCGGACAGACGGCATTGACGGTGATCCCGCGCGGGCCGAGCTCAACGGCGAGCGAGCGGGTCAAGCCGATTACCGCATGCTTGGACGCCGTGTAGGGCGTCATCATCGCCGTCGCCCCCAGACCTTCCGTCGAGGCGATGTTCACAACCCGCCCCGCACCATTTCTCGCCAGGTCATCGACGCATGGTCGCACGAAGTGGGCGTGGGCGGTGAGGTTGACCGCAAAGGTGGTATCCCATGCGCGCTGCCAGTCGGGCGACGAAATCGGCACCGGCAGTGAGACGCCGGCATTGTTGATCAGGATGTCTATCGGCCCGAGGTCGTTACGGATTTGCGTGACGGTGTGCCCAATTGCTGCAGCGTCGGCAACATCGAGCGCGTACGCTCCAACGGTACCGCCTGCGGCGCGGATGGTGTCACACACTTCGAGCAACGCCTCGGCGCTCCGGTCGACGCACGCAACAATGGCTCCCTCATCAGCCAAGAGAAACGCGGTGGCGCGGCCCATTCCGCTGGCCGCACCGGTGACGATCGCCACCTGACCGTGAACGGAGCGGGAAAGGGCACTGAGTCGGCTCATGTACCCATAGTAGGTACTTGCCAGCCTGGCGCCACTTCGGCCGTCGTCGAAACTTGGCAACCGAACTGAGAGAATTCGACGGATTCCCCAGAAATAGATTCTTGTAAATGCAACAATT
>JANOWU010000066.1:0-16322 GCA_031418035.1 Acidimicrobiia bacterium | reverse complement strand
CGGAGATGGTTATGCCTGGGGATAATATTAGTGTGAAGGTGGAGTTGGGTAAGACGATTGCGATGGAAGAGGGTTTGAAGTTTGCTATCCGTGAGGGTGGTCGTACCGTGGGCGCCGGCCGCGTCGTCAAGATCCTCAAGTAACGAACTCTCTTCACCAGACACACGTAAGAAACCGTAAGGAACCGGACATGGCTAAGAACGATAAGCGCGTACACGTCACCCTGGCGTGCGAACAGTGCAAGCGTCGCAACTACATCACGATCAAGAACAAGCAAAACGATCGCGAACGTATTGAGATGAAGAAGTACTGCAAGTGGGAGCGTGTTCACACGACCCACAAAGAGACCCGATAAGGCTCCGACTCCGTCGAGCCACGTCCGTCCGCCTCGTCACCCCGCGCAGCGGCTACGTCCCTAGACTTGGCCTTCCTATGTCCGATCTGAACGAAACCGTGATGGCAGCCCGCGAGGGCTGCCACGACGCGTTCGGAGACCTGGTGCGCGCCACCTACGACGACACGTACTCCCACGCGCTGCGGCTCGTCGGCAACGTCGAGGATGCCAACGACGTCACCCAGGACACCTATCTCAAAGCATTTCGCTACCTCCGCGGGTTTCGCGGAGACTCCAGCATCGCAACATGGCTGTACCGCATCACCGCAAACTCAGCTCACAACCTGATCGCCCGGCGTCGTCGTCACGAGACGACAGAACTGCACGAAGGCATCGTCGTGTCCGACGACCAGTCCGGTCACGACCCGGTCGGCCAGGCTGAACTCAGTGACCTTCGGAGCCGACTTCTCGTAGCGCTCGAGAGCCTGCCCGAAAAGCTTCGCTCCGTAATCGTGCTGCGCGACATCTACGACCAGTCCCACGACGCCATCGCCCGCCAACTCGGCATCTCGGAGTCGGCAGCGAAGGTTCGACTCCATCGTGCTCGACAGAAGCTTCGCGAACATCTCTTTGGCGCGTCGCCCGCGAACGACGTCGAAACCCCCAGCGCGGCCGTAGAGACCGGTGCAGCCCCGGCGAAAGAAATCGCCTGAATGCCTCTCCGGCGAAGCAGGTCGCGCAAGTGTCGCCGCTATCGCCCTCGGCTGGCCTCTGCCGCTGATCGTCAGAACGTGGCCGACCTGGGCCTGCGTCGACATTTGCGAACGTGTCGAAGCTGTCGCGACGAGTTCACGCAACACCGGACCATCGGACGGGCGCTGCGCGAGCTCTCCTCCTCGAACGTTTCGCTCACTTACCCTCGGACGCCACCGTCTCGGCGGTTCCGATTCCCGTCATCGTCGAAGTCTGCCGATGTGGGCGTCCTGGGCGCCGCCGTGGTAGTGCTCCTGCTCGGCGCCGCCGGGGTCAACGCCCGACGTCGGACCTAACGCCGTGCCTCGCTCGGCCGCCGCGGGCACAGGGCCGTGTACCCCGGTGTACGACGCTGCAGAATCGGGCGCAAGGGCAGGAGTTGCGCTGATAGCATGGACCGGTTCAACGAGCGACCTCGGGTACCCTTGGTTTTCGTTGTGCGTTGCAGAGGGTCGTAGCTCAATTGGTAGAGCACTGGTCTCCAAAACCAGGGGTTGGGGGTTCAAGTCCCTCCGGCCCTGCAAACAGACACATCTTTCAACACTTCTCGAACTTCTCGAAACATCTCGAACTCTTCCCGACTCTGAAGGCATCTGAAGGATCGCACCGTGAACCGTGAAACCAAGCGCATGCTCCAGCGACAGGGTGCGATCAATGCCGATGGGACTCCCACCCGCGAGACGCGCACGCCGGTCGCCCGCGATCCCAAAGAGGTGCGCCCCTCGCCCTTGGAGTTCATCTCCCAGGTTCGCGCCGAACTCAAAAAGGTGATCTGGCCGACGCGAGCGGAGGTCAAGAACTACACCGTCGTCGTGTTGTTCACCCTGTTGCTCATGACGGCCCTGACTTTCGTGTTCGACTGGCTTTTTGCAAAAAGCGTCTTCTCGATCTACGCCCGCTGAAACTACTGGAATCGATCATGTCTGAAGACAACTCCGAAGTACACGCCGACGCCCCCGAACCTGCGGTGACCGCCGAAACCGAGATTCCCGACGAGGTCGAGGAGCGCGTACAGAGCCCGTACGACAAACCGGGCCAGTGGTTCGTGATCCACAGCTATGCGGGCTACGAAAACAAGGTGAAGCAAAACCTCGAGAGCCGGATCGCCTCCATGAACATGGAGGAGCGGATCTACGAGGTCGTCATTCCGCTCGAAGAGGTCATCGAGTTCAAGAACGGCAAGAAAGTTGTCGTCCAGAAGAAGGTGTTCCCCGGTTACCTTCTCGCCCGACTCGACCTCGACGACGACAGCTGGTACGTCGTGCGAAACACCCCCGGCGTCACCGGATTCGTAGGGTCTGGCGCGAAGCCGACGCCGCTTTCACGTCGCGAAGTGGAGAACATTCTCCAGGTCAAAGACGAATCCGGTCCTGGTGGTGGTCGCAAGACCAAGCCCCGGCTCGAATACGAAGTGGGCGAGAGCGTCCGGGTCAAAGAGGGCCCATTCGCCGATTTCACCGGCACGATTGCCGATATCAACGAGATCCAACTCAAGCTCAAAGTGCTCGTCAACATCTTCGGTCGAGAGACTCCGGTGGAGCTTGATTTCGCGCAGGTCGCGAAGCTGTAGGATTGTCGACTCGTTGACGCTCGTTCGTAGGCAACCCTGCCTGTGAGCGCGTCCGATTACCTCAAATGCTCGAGAGGCTTAGAACGTCGTGGCTAAGAAGCAAGTAACCGCAATTGTCAAAATTCAGATCCCTGCTGGGAAGGCCACGCCCGCGCCGCCGGTCGGTACCGCCCTCGGTCCGCACGGTTTGAACATCATGGAGTTCGTGAAGGCCTACAACGCCGCCACGGAATCCCAGGTGGGCACCATCATCCCGGTCGAGATCACGGTCTTCAACGACCGTACCTTCGCCTTCAAGCTGAAGACCCCACCGGCACCCGTGCTGATCCGCAAGGCGGCCGGCGTCGAAAAGGGCTCCGGCAAGGTCGGCAAGGAGATCGTCGGTCAGCTCACGATGGCGCAGGTCGCCACCATTGCTGAACAGAAGATGCCTGACCTCAACGCGAACGACATCGAAGCAGCGAAGCTCCAGATCATGGGCACCGCTCGCTCGATGGGCATCAAAATCGTCGACTGACCAGTCGTCGATTCCAGTACCGCGCTGCCAGATCACCTCGCTGGCAGTCTGACGAAAGGATGAGGGAGCCATCATGGCGATCGGAAAGAAATTGAAGGACGCCGCGAAGCGATTTGATCGTGAGCGGTTGCATACGCCCGGTGAGGCCGTCGACGTCGTGAAGACATTGACCGCCGCGAAGTTCGACGAGTCCGTCGACGTGGCCGTCCGACTCGGCGTCGACCCGCGTAAGGCCGACCAGATCGTTCGTGGAACGGTTGCGCTTCCCGCCGGCACGGGAAAGACGATTCGTGTCGCAGTGTTCGCGTCGGGCGACGCCGCACAAGCCGCCCGCGACGCAGGTGCCGACTTCGTAGGAGCCGAGGATCTCGTCGAGCGAGTCACCGGAGGGTTCCTCGACTTCGACCTGGCGATCGCCACACCGGACCTCATGGGCATGGTCGGCCGCCTCGGCCGTCAGCTCGGCCCGCGTGGTCTCATGCCGAACCCGAAGACCGGAACGGTCACAACCGACGTCGCGAAAGCAGTGACGGAGTTCAAGGGTGGACGTGTCGAATACCGAACCGACAAGTTCGGCAACATTCACGTGCCGATCGGCAAGTCGTCGTTCTCCAAGGAGAATCTGGTGCTGAACTTCAAGTCGGTCCTCGACGAATTGAACCGGGCCAAGCCGTCGTCGGCCAAGGGGAAATACGTTCGTTCGATCACCGTCAGCTCAACGATGGGTCCCGGAGTGAAGATCGACCCAGCCCGTTTGAAGGACGAAGAAGTCTGACCTGAGGGTCTGACTACACTTGGTCCTTCGCTGCCAGCTCTTCGGCAACACACGTTTTTGCAGTACCAACCGAATATTGCGCTGAAGACATCCGGTGCCAACACTCGCATGTGCGAGCGGGTTGGCCGAACGGCTCCCCGTAGGAGCCGCCCGACGAGGCGAAGGCACTCAACGACCTCGACGCTGTCGAGTTCCACCGAGGGCGTTCGTGCGTCGTGAGATGCATGAGCGCCTTTTTGTTTTGAAAGGAGGAAAGACATATGGAGAATCCCCGTCCCGAAAAAGTACAAAAAGTGGCCGAGGTCGTTGAACTCCTCAACGGTTCCGACGCGGCACTCCTCACCGAGTACCGCGGCATGCAGGTCAAGCACCTCAGCGAGCTTCGTCGCACGCTGCGCCCCGTCGGTGGTGAGTACAAGGTCTACAAAAACACCCTGGTGTGGAAGGCCGCCCTCGCCACTGGCATGGACACGCCCGAACTCGAAAAGCTTCTACACGGTCCGACCGCAATTGCCTTCATCAAGGGCGACGCGGTCGAAGCGGCAAAAGCCCTTCGCGAGTTTGCAAAGACCAACCCCAACCTCATCGTCAAAGGTGGCCTTCTTGGCTCCAAGGTCCTGTCGGCTTCCGAAGCCGCAGCCCTGGCCGATATGCCACCCCGCGTACAGGTCCTCGCCGAACTGGCAGGTCTGTTCGAAGCACCGCTGTCCACTCTGGCCAGCCTTATCGAGGCCCCGGCACGCGACATTGCTTACGCAATCAGCGCGCTTATCGACAAAAACGGTGGCGAAAACGCCGCTGCAGCCTGACCCACCCAATCGAACATCAACCATCCGTTCGACCGGGTGGAATCGGAAAAGGAACTTCAACAAATGGCAAACATCAACGAAATTCTCGACAGCATTGCCGGCATGACCGTGCTCGAGCTCGTCGAATTGAAGAAGGCGTTCGAAGAGCGCTTTGACGTCAAGGCCGCAGCTCCCGCTGCCGCCATGATGATGGCAGCACCCGTCGCGGAAGCTGCGGCAGTGGAAGAGCAGGACGAATTCGACGTCGTCCTCCTCGAGGCTGGCGCGCAGAAGATCGGCGTCATCAAGGTTGTCCGCGAGCTCACCAAGCTCGGCCTCAAGGAAGCCAAAGACGTTGTCGACGGCGCTCCCTCGAAGGTTCTCGAAAAGGTTTCGAAGGACGATGCAAACAAGGCAAAGGCATCGCTCGAAGAGGCCGGCGCAAAGGTCGAACTCAAGTAATTTCGCCGGCGACCACATGGTCGCCTGCGCAATGAGTTTTGACGAACGACACGAAGGGCCGGGTCACATGACCCGGCCCTTTGCATTTCACGGTGAGTGGATTGGTTGTCGAAGCGTGAAGCGCTTCGAACTCCTGTCAGCGCGTTACAGCGTGGCGACCTTGCCGTACTTCTGGGCCAGGAGGTAATAGAACGTGACGCGCTCCTTGCTGGTGTCACCGGCGAGGGTGGTGCACACGGCGGAGATCGCAGCATCGAGATCCGCATCGGAGTCGGTGAGGGCCAGCTTCCTTTTCAGCCACGATTCGCGGACTCGTTCGAGTTCCTTCGGGTCCGAGCACGAAACCAGGGAACTGTCTCGTTTGGTGAGCGCGATGCCGAGATGCTTCACGATTTTCGCGACCTCCTCCTCGGTGGCCTCGGGCGCATACTTTTGGACGTCAGCGATATAGTCAGCAGCGTTCGCCATGGGTTGCCTCATTTCGTAGCTCTGGGGCGACCGGCGGTCCCGCTCGCCATGGCAAGACCGTAGCACCGAAGGACTTTTGCCCGCTTGAGCGCGGATCCCAAGGGTTTGGCGTGCCAAAAGCCTTGACCCTAAGGTCCAAACTCGTTTACGGTGCTACCAGACATCTTCGGTTGCCGAAGTCTCTTCGGCGGCGTCCGCTTTTCTTTGCGTTGACGCCAATCCGGTGCTAGCGTCGTCCTACCGTGCGCGTCCTGTTCCCTGCCAGATTTCTGTCCAATTTTCGGCGCCGCCGTCTGGCGAAGTATCCAGGGAACCTTTCGTGCCTGCCCGCAGTGCAACCCGCCCCGAGAACCACTCTGGTTTTCGCCCCACACGCGTAGGAGTTGAGGACGCCTTGTCGACCCCAAAATCTCCATCCCTTTTCCGTGAACGATTCTCGTTCGGCAACCATGATGAGGTTCTGCCGCTTCCAGATCTGATCTCGGTTCAAAAGACCTCGTTCAAGTGGTTCCTCGACGAAGGACTCGCGGAAACATTCCGCGACATCTCGCCCGTCGAGGATTTCACCGGTTCGCTGCGTCTGGAACTCGATTTCGATCCGGACGACATCGACCTTCGCCCGCCGCCCAAGTTCAGCGTCGACGAATGCAAAGAGAAGGACATGACCTTCTCCGCGCCGATCTTCGTGCGCGCTCGATTCATGAACGCCTCCACCGGCGAAATCAAAGAGCAGACCGTCTTCATGGGCGACTTCCCGATGATGACCGACAAAGGCACGTTCATCATCAACGGCACCGAGCGTGTGGTGGTTTCGCAGTTGGTCCGTTCTCCGGGCGTCATCTTCGCTCCGGGTCGCGATGCCAAAACGCTTGTGACCGGAACCGTCCACCCCTATCGCGGCGAGTGGATCGAGTTCGACGTCGAGCAGAAGCCCGGCAAGGAAGTTACCGCCGGCGCTCGTGTGGCCCGCAAGCGTCGCCTGTCGATGTTCATCATCCTGCGCGCGCTTGGCTACACCGAGGAGAACTACCCCGGGATGCTCGACCGGCTCGTGCGCCATTTCCCCTTCCTCGAAGCGCAGTGGGAAAAAGAGCAGGGTCTCTTCGCGACTCGTGAAGAGAGCTTGATCGAGATCTACAAGAAGGCTCGTCCGGGCGAACCCCCTTCGGTGGAGTCGGCAAAGGCCTACTTCGAGAACGCGTTCTTCAACCCGAAGCGTTACGACCTCACGAAGGTCGGGCGGTACAAGCTCAACCGCAAGCTGGCCGATGAAATCGTGAAGATGCGCGAGATCCTCGGCATCGACCTCGAAGTGCCGATCGTCGGCCACGAAGTTCTCACCCCCGCAGAGCTACTTGCTACGTGCACGTATCTTCTCCACCTCGCCGACGGCACCGAAGGGTACCGACTCGACGACCAGGACCACTTTGCGAATCGTCGTATCCGCAGCGTCGGCGAACTCATCCAGAACCAGGTTCGGGTTGGACTCAGCCGCATGGAGCGTGTCGTACGTGAACGTATGACCACGCAAGACGTCGAGGCCATCACGCCGCAAACGCTGATCAACATTCGGCCGGTTGTCGCGGCGATCAAGGAGTTCTTCGGAACGTCGCAGCTGTCGCAGTTCATGGATCAGGTGAACCAGCTCGCCGGTCTTACCCACAAGCGCCGTCTCTCCGCACTCGGACCTGGTGGTCTGAGCCGTGAGCGCGCTGGGTTCGAAGTACGTGACGTTCACTCCAGCCACTACGGACGCATGTGTCCGATCGAAACGCCGGAAGGTCCAAACATTGGCCTTATCGGTAACCTCGCAAGCTACGCACGTGTCAACGACTACGGCTTCATCGAGACGCCGTATCGCCGGGTCGTAGAGGGCCGCGTCACCAACGAGATCCAATACCTCTCGGCCGACGCGGAAGAGGAATACGTCATCGCGCAGGCCAACGCGACGATCGGTCCCGACGGCACCCTTCTCGACGAGAAGGTTCTCGTGCGCCGTGCGCCCCAGGGTGCAAGCGTCCGTGCCAACGCGGCCGGTTCGACCACGTACTCATCCACCAGCGAGGTCGACTATGTGCGTCCCTCGGAAGTGGACCTCATGGACGTGTCGCCGAAGCAGATCGTTTCGGTGGCAACGGCCCTCATTCCGTTCCTTGAGCACGACGACGCAAACCGCGCGCTCATGGGTGCGAACATGCAGCGCCAGGCTGTTCCGTTGGTTCGGCCCGAGGCTCCGTACGTGGGTACCGGCGTCGAGGCCCGTGCCGCACGTGACGCCGGCGATGTTGTCGTCGCCGAAGGCGATGGCGTCGTGTCCGAAGTGGGCGGCGATTACGTCACCGTCACCTACGACGATCCCAAGCTCGGCCGCAAGATCTACCGTCTGAACAAGTTCCGTCGTTCGAATCAGAACACGTGCATGAACCAGCGGATCAAGGTCAACGAGGGCGATCGTGTCATCGGCAATGCCGACGGGGTCTTCAAGGCCACGGTGCTCGCCGACGGCCCGTCGACCGACTCCGGTGAACTTGCTCTCGGCAAGAACCTGCTCGTGGCGTTCATGCCCTGGGAGGGCTACAACTTCGAAGACGCGATCATCTTGTCGGAGCGCATCGTTCGCGACGACGTGCTCACGTCCATTCACGTCGAAGAGCACGAGGTCGATGCCCGCGACACCAAGCTTGGTGCCGAAGAAATCACCCGTGACATCCCGAACCTCTCCGAGGAAATCCTCAAGGACCTCGACGAGCGCGGCATCATCCGCGTCGGCGCCGAAGTTGGTCCTGGCGATGTTCTCGTGGGCAAGGTCACGCCGAAGGGCGAGACCGAACTCACGCCCGAAGAGCGACTCCTACGCGCCATCTTCGGTGAGAAGGCTCGTGAAGTTCGTGACACCTCGCTGAAGGTTCCGCACGGTGAATCAGGCAAGGTCATCGACGTTCGGGTGTTCACCCGCGAAGACGGCCATGAACTGGCACCCGGCGTGAACCAGTTGGTTCGGGTCTACGTTGCGCAGAAGCGCAAGATCCAAGAGGGTGACAAACTCGCCGGTCGTCACGGCAACAAGGGTGTCATCTCGAAGGTGTTGCCGCTCGAAGACATGCCGCACATGGCCGACGGTTCTCCCGTCGACGTCATCTTGAACCCACTCGGCGTTCCCTCTCGCATGAACGTGGGTCAGGTTCTCGAAGCGCACCTCGGCTACGCCGCTCGTTGGGGCTGGCCGGGCAACCCGCTCGGTGATGCGCCCATTCGCGGTACCGAGACCAAGACCCGACCGAACACCAAGCCGTCGACGTGGGTCGCCACGCCGGTCTTCGATGGTGCGCACTGGGACGAAGAGGGTGGCCGTCATGAGACCATCCAGCACAACTTCCAGACGCTGAACCCCGAATCGCGCGACGGCGTCCGCATGATTCAGGACAACGGCAAGATCCAGTTGTACAACGGCCGCACGGGCGAGCCATACGACCAGCCGGTCACCGTCGGATACATGTACATCTTGAAGCTCGCCCACTTGGTCGACGACAAGATCCACGCCCGCTCCACCGGCCCGTACTCGATGATCACTCAGCAGCCGCTCGGTGGTAAGGCGCAGTTCGGTGGTCAGCGATTCGGTGAAATGGAAGTGTGGGCCCTCGAGGCCTACGGTGCGGCGTACTGCTTGCAGGAGCTCCTCACCATCAAGTCCGACGACGTTCTTGGCCGCGTGAAGGTGTACGAGGCCATCGTCAAGGGCGAGAACATTCCGGAGCCGGGTATCCCTGAGTCGTTCAAGGTGCTCATCAAAGAAATGCAGTCGCTCGTTCTCAACGTCAAGGTTGAGTCGATTTCGGGTCACGAAATTGAGATGCGTGAACTCGACGAAGACGTCTTCCGTACTGCGGAGGATCTCGGTATCGACCTGTCCCGACCGGAGCGTGGCTCCGACGAAGAAGACGCCCGACGTGCTGCAGAGCGCGCCGAGCGTGCATTCTAACCAACTAGTACGCGTACATAGAGATCACGAAAGTAAGTGGACTAAGTAATGCTTGACGTCAACGATTTCGATCGCATCACCATCGGCCTTGCAACTGCGGATGCAATTCGAGGCTGGTCACACGGCGAAGTAAAGAAGCCGGAAACCATCAACTACCGAACACTCCGCCCGGAGAAAGACGGTCTTTTCTGCGAGAAGATCTTCGGTCCCCAAAAGGACTGGGAGTGCTACTGCGGCAAATACAAGCGAGTCCGTTTCCGCGGCATCGTCTGTGAGCGCTGTGGAGTCGAGGTCACTCGCTCCAAGGTGCGTCGTGAGCGAATGGGCCACATCGAGCTTGCTGCTCCCGTGGTCCACATCTGGTACCTCCGTGGCACGCGTTCCTGGCTGGCGTATCTCCTCATGGGGACGGAAGCCAAAGAGGAGTTGAAGGCCAAGCAGCTCGAGAAGGTCATCTACTTCGCCGCGAACCTCGTCACCTTCGTCGACGACGAAAAGCGACATGCCGATCTGCCGAACCTCGAAGCCGAACTCCACGAGGAGCTCGCGCTGATCGAGCGCGACCGCGACCTCGACCTCGACCGCCGCTTCAAGCAGCTCGAAGCCGACCTGGCCGCCCTCGAAGCCGACGGCGCCAAAGACTCCGAGATCAACGCAAAGCGTCGTCAGGCGGAGAAGGAAATTTCAGGCATCCGCGATCGCGGCAACGCCGAACTCGAACTCGTCAAGCGAGCCTTCGACGAGTTCAAGCAGCTCCACAGCCGCAAGATCATCGAAGACGAACTTCTGTGGCGCGAACTCAAGGCCCGCTACAGCGAGTACTTCCGTGGTGGCATGGGTGCCGAGGCGATCAACTCACTCATTGCCGAACTCGACCTCGACATCGAAGAGATCAAGCTCCGCGAACTCATCGAGGGTACCGGCGCCGCCGCAACCAAGCGTCCTCTGTCGGTGCAGCGTAAGCAGAAGGCGATCAAGCGTCTCAAGATCGTCGCCGCGTTCAACCGGCGCGATCCCAACGGCAAGCGTCTCAACGATCCCAAGGCCATGATCCTCGGCGCCGTTCCGGTCATCCCTCCCGACCTGCGCCCCATGGTGCAGCTCGACGGTGGCCGCTTCGCAACGTCGGACCTCAACGACCTGTACCGCCGCGTGATCAACCGGAACAACCGCCTCAAGCGTCTCCTCGACCTCGGGGCTCCCGAGATCATCGTGAACAACGAGAAGCGCATGCTCCAAGAAGCCGTCGACGCGCTCTTCGACAACGGTCGTCGTGGACGCCCCGTGACCGGTCCGGGTAACCGCCCGCTCAAGTCGCTGTCGGACATGTTGAAGGGCAAGCAGGGTCGCTTCCGTCAGAACCTCCTCGGAAAGCGTGTCGACTACTCCGGTCGTTCCGTGATCGTGGTTGGCCCGACGCTCAGGCTGCATCAGTGCGGTCTTCCCAAGCTCATGGCCCTCGAGTTGTTCAAGCCGTTCGTGATGAAGCGTCTCGTCGACGCCGAACTCGCACAGAACATCAAGTCGGCAAAGCGCATGGTCGAGCGCCGTCGTGCACAGGTGTGGGACGTTCTCGAAGACGTCATCCGCGAGCATCCCGTCATGTTTAACCGAGCACCAACGCTTCACCGCTTGGGAATCCAGGCGTTCGAGCCCGTCCTCATCGAGGGGAAGGCCATCCAGCTGCACCCCCTCGTGTGTACGGCGTTCAACGCCGACTTCGACGGTGATCAGATGGCTGTCCACCTTCCGCTCTCGGCAGAAGCGCAGGCTGAGGCCCGCATCCTCATGCTCAGCACGAACAACATTCTGTCGCCGGCTCACGGTCGACCGATCGCCGTTCCGTCGCAGGACATGATCATCGGCCAGTACTACCTGACCCTCCAGCGCGATGGCGCAAAGGGCGAAGGACGTCAGTTCCGGCACATGTGGGAAGTGGAACGTGCCTACGACAATGGCGACATCGAACTGCACGCCAAGATCACTATGCGTACTGACGATGAGCGAATGGGTGCGCCGGTGCAGGGCGAGATGGCGATGGTCGAAACGACTGCCGGACGTCTCTTCCTGAACGCGAAGATGCCCGTCGGATTCGGATACATCAACCATCTGTTGAAGAAGCGTGAAGTCACCACAATCGTGGAGGACCTGGCGTGGAACTACCCGAAGGCCGTCGTGGCCGACGCGCTCGATGCGTTGAAGAACCTGGGCTTCCGTTACGCAGCGCAATCGGGTCTGTCGATCTCGATCAACGACGTGCAGACGCCCGAAGCCAAGCGTGAGATTCTCGACCGCCACGAAAAGGAAGCGGACAAGATCGAGGGTCAGTTCAAGCGAGGCATCATCACCGACGACGAGCGTCGCCAGAAGGAAGTGGAGATCTGGACCGAAGCTACGGCCGAAATCCAGAAGGCGATGCAAGACGTCCTCGACGCTGACCCGATGAACCCGATCAACATGATGGTCGGCTCGGGCGCTCGTGGAAACGCCCTGCAGGTCCGCCAGATCGCCGGTATGCGTGGTTTGGTGACGAACCCGCGTGGCGAGATCATTCCTCGTCCGATCAAGAGCAACTTCCGTGAAGGTCTGTCGGTTCTCGAGTACTTCATCTCGACGCACGGTGCCCGTAAGGGTCTTGCCGACACGGCCCTCCGTACCGCCGACTCGGGATACCTGACCCGACGTCTCCACGACGTCGCCCAGGAACTCATCGTTCGTGAAGACGATTGCGGTTCAACCCGTGGTCGTTGGCTCGAATACGTGGGCCCCGACTCCGCTGAGAAGCGCGCGTATCTCGAAACGTCGTTGCTGGGTCGACTCCTTGCCGAGCCGGTTACCTTCAGTGATGGAACGGTGATGCCCGCAACCTCTGAGGTTGACCAGGCTGCCATGGAGCGCATGCGTTCCGACACAGCGGTGACCCGCGTTCGTGTCCGTACCGTGTTGGCCTGCGACGCCGAGTTCGGCGTCTGCGCAGCCTGCTACGGCCGGTCGCTGGCGTCGGGCAAGCACATCGAGCTCGGTGAGTCCGTCGGGGTTATTGCCGCACAGTCGATCGGTGAGCCGGGAACCCAGCTCACGATGCGTACCTTCCACACCGGTGGTGTTGCCGCCGGTAAGGGTGAGTCGTCCGATATCACCGCCGGTCTTCCCCGCGTCGTCGAGCTCTTCGAAGCTCGTACGCCGAAGGGTCGTGCCGTGTTGGCTCGCATCTCGGGAACGATTGCCCTGGGAGACGACGACGGCAAGCTGCGCCACATCACCGTCGTCGGCGACGATGGCACCGAGGAGATCTACACGATCTCGTCGCACGCCAAGTTGTTCCCCTACGTGACCGAAGGGTCACGTGTGACGGCCGGCGATCCGTTGAACGAGGGTCCGAAGGATCCGAAGGAAGTTCTCGAGATCAACGGTATTCGTGACTGCCAGACGTACCTCGTCGATGAGGTCCAGAAGGTGTATCGCGATCAGGGTGTGTCGATCCACGACAAGCACATCGAACTCATCGTCCGACAGATGCTCAAGCGTGTTGCGGTTCAGGAGTCCGGTGAGTCTTCGTTCCTTCCCGGAGAGCGTGTCGAGAGCCGTCAGTTCGCCATCATCAACCGTTTGTTGCGTGATGAGGGCAAGGTTCCGGCGGAGGCTCGTCCGGAGCTGATGGGCATCACGAAGGCGTCGCTGGCGACCGATTCGTGGCTGTCGGCTGCGTCGTTCCAGGAGACCACCCGTGTGCTTACCGAGGCGGCCATCGAAGGTCGTTCGGATTCACTCATCGGCCTCAAGGAAAACATCATCATCGGCAAGCTCATCCCGTCGGGTACGGGTATGGAGCGCTACCGCGAGATCGACGTCAACGTCGTTGGAGCGGAGTCCATGCTGCCTGCCGGGAGCGGCGATTCGGCCGAAGACCTCGCAGCATGGCTGGCTGGCATCAACGCCGGCCGGGCCACCTACGACGAGGGCGCCCTTGCGGCGGCCGAGTTGGCCGAGCAGGGCGGCTCGGTTGCAGTCATGACCGACGAAGCAGCAGCAGAGGCCCGTCGGGCCGAGGCGCTGCGTGCACTCGGTGGCGACATCTAAGCCTGAGTACATTCGTGCGAAGGGCCCCGCTTCGGCGGGGCCCTTTTCATTGGTGACGCGCTGCCGATCTTGGCCGCTCAGTTCGTTTGTTTCGCCGGTGGGCAGGTTGGCCTCACCGTGCCAGGTTGGCGACATTCAGTTCGTTTGTCGCCGGTGGAAAAGGTTGGCCCCACCGTGCCAGGTTGGCGACATTTGCGCGTCCTTTTGGCAACAACGTGGCACGGTGGCGCCAACTTCTGCCGCCTGGTCGTCGGCGTCGCAGAGCGCCGTGCGGCGCGTGTTCTGTGGGGTTGCTCGGTTGGGCTATTCTTGACAACTCCGTGCGCCAGCCGCGTGTTTTCCGCGCTGACCACGTATCTGAAGTTTCCTGCAGTCCTCCACGCACGTCCGAAGCAACAAGGCAACCGAGGTTTTTGTGCCCACAATTCAGCAGCTGGTCCGTAAGGGCCGCGAGTCGAAGATCGAAAAGAGCAAGACGCCAGCGCTTAAGGGCGCGCCCCAGCGTCGTGGCGTGTGCACCCGTGTGTACACGAACACCCCGAAGAAGCCGAACTCGGCGCTTCGCAAGGTCGCTCGCGTGCGTCTTTCGAGTGGGGTGGAAGTCACCGCGTACATTCCCGGCGAGGGCCACAACCTCCAGGAGCACTCCATCGTGCTCGTTCGTGGTGGTCGTGTGAAGGACCTCCCCGGCGTCCGCTACAAGATCATTCGCGGAACTCTCGATGCCGCCGGCGTCAAGAACCGCAAACAAGCACGCAGCCGCTACGGCGCCAAGAAAGGCTGAGGAGAACCATGCCTCGCAAAGGTCCAGCCCCCCGCCGTGAGATCCTCCCCGATCCGGTGTACAACTCCGTTCTGGTCTCCAACGTCATCAACAAGGTCCTCCTTGAAGGCAAGCGTTCGACCGCCGAGCGAATCGTGTACGACGCCCTCTCCAGCGTTGGTGAGAAGGCGCAAGCCGAACCGCTCGCCGTACTCAAGAAGGCGATCGACAACATTCGCCCCGCCCTCGAGGTCAAGAGCCGTCGCGTCGGTGGTGCTACCTATCAGGTGCCGATCGAAGTCAAGCCGCGTCGTGCGAACACCCTCGCCATTCGCTGGCTGATCGACAACAGCCGCAAGCGCCGTGAGAAGACCATGGCGGAGCGTCTTGCTGCGGAGCTCTTCGATGCCAACAACGGCGTCGGCGCATCCGTGAAGAAGCGCGACGACGTACAGAAAACCGCTGAAGGCAACAAGGCGTTTGCGCACTACCGCTGGTAGTCCCACGCCCCGCTCACTTTCCCAACTGCTCCCTGACAATCGACACCGACACGAGATGAGAGACACCTGATATGGCACGCGAGTTTCCACTCGAGCGCACGCGCAACATCGGCATCATGGCCCACATCGATGCTGGCAAAACCACCACCACGGAGCGAATCCTGTATTACACGGGAAAGAGCTACAAGATCGGTGAAGTCCACGATGGCGCCGCCACGATGGACCACATGGTGCAGGAACAAGAGCGCGGCATCACCATTACCTCCGCGGCCACGACCTGTGTGTGGAATAACCACCGCATCAACATCATCGATACCCCGGGTCACGTCGACTTCACGATCGAGGTGGAGCGCTCGCTGCGCGTCCTCGATGGTGCCGTAACGGTCTTCGACTCTGTCGCCGGTGTCGAGCCCCAAACCGAGCAGGTGTGGCGTCAAGCCAACAAGTACGCCGTTCCTCGCATGTGCTTCATCAACAAGATGGACCGCATCGGCGCGAACTTCTGGCGCACCGTCGACATGGTCAAAGACCGTCTCGACGCCACCGTGGCCATTGTCCAGATTCCGATCGGTGCCGGTGGTGCCGAATCCGACGACCCGTTCGTCGGGCTCATCGACATCGTCAAGATGAAGGCCCTGATCTGGCACAACGAAGACCTCGGCGCAACCTGGGATGAAACAGACATCCCGGAACGTTTGGTCGACATGGCGAATCAGTACCGCGAGGAACTCCTCGACACGATTGCCACGTCCGATGAAGAGCTGATGGAGAAGTACCTCGGCGGCGAAGCGTTGGCCGAACACGAAATCAAGCGAGCAATCCGTAAGGGGACGCTGGCCTTCGAGTTCGTGCCGATCCTGTGTGGCTCGGCATTCAAGAACAAGGGCGTTCAGCCGATGCTCGACGCGGTCGTCGACTTCCTCCCTTCGCCGTTGGACCTTCCGCCGACTCCTGGTATTGACCCGAAGACCGAAGCTCCGTTGACCCGCAAGAACAGCGAAGACGAAACCTTCTCCGCTCTTGCGTTCAAGATCGTGGCCGACCCGTTCGGCAAGCTCACGTACTTCCGTGTGTACTCCGGCAAGATCGACAAGGGCTCTGAGGTGTACAACTCCACGAAGGAAAAGCGCGAGCGACTCGGGCGAATCCTTTTGATGCACGCGAACCAACGCGAAGATCTCGACGAAGCGCTTGCCGGCGACATCGTGGCTGGGTTGGGCTTCAAGTACACGACCACTGGTGACACGCTGTGTGACCGCGATGCCCCGATCATCCTCGAAAAGATGGAGTTCCCGGAGCCCGTTATCCACGTCGCCATCGAGCCGAAGTCGAA
>JANOWU010000065.1:0-12607 GCA_031418035.1 Acidimicrobiia bacterium | reverse complement strand
ATGTGCGCCACGATGTCGTCGCGCTCGAGACGCTGCCCGCTTGCCGCCGGCACCGTCCGGAGATCGATGCCGATGAGTTCGGCAAGCGCACTGGCCGCGAACGATGCGAGTACCAGCTGTCCCGCGACAGGCGCGGTTCGCGTGGGCGGAGCGGCCGACGAGGTCGAAGCGGAGATTCGCTGGGTGGGATTGCGATGTGCATCCTCCACGTCCTCGGAAACAATGCGCCCACCCGGTCCCGTCCCGTGCACCGTGGCGATGTCGACGCCGAGTTCGTTGGCGACCCGACGAGCGTTCGGGGAGACATAAGCCCGACCGCCGTTCGACGTGGCAACGGCCGCGGCTACGGGCGCGACGGCCTGCGCAGTGAGCGTCGGCTGGGTAGGGGTCGGAGCGGTCGCGCTCGGGGTTGGCGCCGGTTGCGGTGCCGATTCGCCGGCCGTGAGCAGCCACGCAATCTGTTGACCGCACGCAAAGGTCTCACCAACGGCACCGACGCGGGAGAGACGCCCGCTCGCCGGGGCCTCGACCTCGGTGTCCACCTTGTCGGTTTGCACGATGAGCACGGCGGTGCCTTCGGATACCTCGGCGCCCTCATCGACGAGCCACTCAAGGATGAGCCCCTCCTCCATGGTGAGGCCAAGCTTGGGCATCTGAAATTCAACGGCCATGGTGAATCCTTGAATCGTTGTTGGTGGTTCGGACAAAGAGGCGCTCGCGCGCGGCGAGCATCAACGTGGTGGTGGGGTCGATAACGCGGGGTCCATCGCGGCGCACGGAGAGTCGAGCGCAGTCCCCAGCCTGCAACACCACGTCTCGTTCGCCATCGAAGCTCAGCACGCAGGGTCCCGCTACCTCGATTGTTTCGTCGTCGACTAGTTGGCGCGCGTCGACGATCGAGATGTCATCGAAGGATCCTGGCGCGATCGGTGCCCGGACGGTCATCGTTGCGTCACTCGCCGGTGCCGTTCGGACGAACACGGCACCGCTGCTGTGCCGATCCGACGGAAACAGTCGCGCGCCGATGGAGGCCAACCCGACCGTGTCGGGCTCGGCGATACAACTCATCACCGCGAGCAGGTCGCCGGAGTCCCAGACCGCCCGCGATCCGGTGAAGGATCCCGTGACGACGCCGACATCGACGAGTGCGAGATCGCGTTGGCCGTCGGGGAGTTCGGCGTGAATGACGTTGGCCGCGTGGGCAACATCGTTGATACATATGGACTTTGAGGCGACCAGTCCAGCGGCGAGGCCCGCAACGGTTGCGTCGATGTTGCGCGGAAAGACGTTGTTGGTACCCGTCGAGATCGCGATCATCGGCGCGTCGAGCCACCCTTTCGCAACGTCGCGATGGGTGCCATCTCCGCCCAGCACAACCACCGTTCCAACATCTGCTGCACGCATATGTTCGGCCGCAACGATGGTGTCTTTCCGCGATCCTTCGAACGCGAAATCGAGAACCTCGACGACGACGGATCCCAGCTTGAGCCCGTCGACCGCTCGCTCGCACAGCCGATGCGTGTCGGGGGCGAGCAGTATTCGTGTCGCCCCGCCTTCGATTGCCCCGACGACCATCCGGCGCACGATACCGATCTTCGCGCCGTCGGACGTTGGGGACGCGTGCGCGACAAGTCGGCGGATGTCCTTCCCCGCTAGGGGATTGGCGATCACGCCGATCGTGCTCATGTGCGGTGTGCGACGGTCATGCGACAGACCGTTGCAGCGTCTCTCGTACGGCGGAGACGATTCCCTTCGCGTTCGGGACGTACTGGCTTTCCAGCGCCGGGCTGAACGGGACAGGAGAGAACGGTGCCGCGACCCGACCAACGGGGGCGTCGAGATAGTCGAACGCGCCCTCGGAGATCTGCGATGCGATTTCGGCACCTAGTCCTCCGAACTTCACGGCTTCGTGAACGACGACGACTCGGTTGGTCTTCTTGACAGACTTGACGATCGAGTCGATATCGAGCGGTTGGAGTGTTCGAGGGTCGATGATCTCTACACGTATGTTTTCCTCGGCGAGCATCTTCGCCGCTGTCTCCGCTTCGGTAACCATGCGACCAAAGGCAACGACCGTCACGTCGGTTCCCTCACGCACGACCTTTGCCTGGCCGAGGGGGATTGCGTAGAGCTCCTCGGGCACGGCGCCCTGGGCTCCGAGAATGCGCTTGTTCTTGATCATGATCGTCGGGTTGTTCTCACGGATGCACGAAACCATGAGGCCCTTCATGTCATAGGGGTTCGACGGGTAGACAACCTTGAGTCCGGGGACGTGGCACAGCATCGCTTCGAGGCTCTGACTGTGCTGCGCAGCGGCGCTCAACCCGGCACCGCCTGCGGTGGTGATCGTCAGCGGGAGAGTTGCCTTGCCTCCGAACATGTACTTGAGCTTTGCGGCCTGATTCACGATCTGATCCATCGCCACGCACATGAAATCCATGAACATCAAGTCGACAATCGGACGGAGGCCACTTACCGCTGCACCGATACCGAGACCGATGATGGCCTGTTCGCTGATCGGTGTGTCGACGACGCGTCGCTCCCCGAATTCCTTTTGGAGCCCGGCGAAGGAACCGAAGACGCCGCCGAACGCGCCGACGTCTTCTCCGGCGACAAACACGTTTTCGTCATCGCGCATACATTGTCGAACGGCCTCGTTGAAGGCACCCACGTAGGTGAGCATTCGCTGTTGGTCGGCGGATTCGCTCATGATGCAGCTCCTACGGTGTAGACATCGGCCATCATCTGGTCGGGGGTGGGGAGGGGGCTGGCGTCGGCGAATTCGATCGCCTCGGCGATCGCCTGGCGCTGCGCCGTCCATGTTGCTTCGATCTTCTTCTTCGTGAGCAGCTTGGCCTTCACGACGCGCTCTTCGAAAGTGAAGATCGGGTCGCGCTTCTTGGCTTCGTTGACCTCATCGTCGGTGCGATATTTCAAACCGAGGTTTTGGACGCCGTGGTGGTTGTAGAACCGGTAGGTCTTGCATTCGAGAAAGCTGGGGCCTTCGCCCCGTCGGGCGCGAGCGATTGCTTCGCCCGCCGCCTCGTACACGGCAACGACATCCATGCCGTCGACGATCATTCCCGGCATGCCGTACCCCTGAGCCCGGTCGACGACGTCGGTGATCGCCATCGTCTTGTGACGTGGCGTGAATTCGCCATACTCGTTGTTCTCACAGCAAAACACGATGGGTAACTTGAGAGCGCACGCCATGTTCGCGGCCTCGTGGAAAGCGCCGATGTTCGTGGCGCCGTCGCCGAAGAAGGCAACGCTGACGTTGCCGTCGTTGCGATACTTGTTGGCGAAGGCGGCTCCAACGGCGATCGGTGAGCCGGCACCAACGATGCCGTTCGCGCCGAGCATGCCGAGATCGAGATCGCTGATGTGCATCGATCCGCCCTTGCCCTTGCAATACCCGCCGGACTTGCCCATCAGCTCAGCCATCATGCGATTGAAGTCACCGCCTTTGGCAACCAGGTGCCCGTGCCCTCGGTGCGTTGAGGTGATCTGGTCCTGATCGGTGAGGTTGGCGCAGACTCCCGAAGCAACAGCCTCCTCGCCGACGTACAGGTGCAGGAACCCGGGTAGTCGCGCGGCTTCGGCCAATTTGCCGGCCGCCTCTTCGAACAAGCGTATGCGGACCATTCGAGTGTGCAGATCGGCGAGTACAGCTGGGGTTGGATCCATGTGATCAGGTTCTCCAGGTTTTGGTGATCTCGAGTGTTTCAGTGGAACGCGCGATGATAGGTGCGCGTAGGAAAATTGGTTAGGCGGATTCGCCTAAGGCCCATCGCAAGGCCCGACGGAGAAGCTCGTGATACTGGGGTACTTCCCACGAGCAGCGCTCGATCCGCGGGTAGTACGCCACGACCGGGGCCATGTCGTAGTGCCCTCGGCAGTGCCCGAGGGTGTTGTAGAGCACGGTTCCCTGACCGAAGGGTCGGAGGTAGCTCACCAAGTGGTTGGGATCAGCCTCGGACCAGTCGTGCTCGTTGAACCCCTTCGCATCACCCTGCCAATTCGTTTGCAGGAGCGGCTCGATTTGGTCCCTGTCGTGATACTCCGACAGGTACAGCTCGTCGTCGGTTTCGAACGTCTCGATCCCATTGACGAGCCAGTGCTCCCCGACAGCCCGAACCGGATACATCTGGATCGGCGGGTGGGCGACGAACTGCGAACCCAACGTCTTCGCCCACAACGGAAAGCAACGTGGAGCTTCCACGCCGTTGGGACGAGGCAGGTCAAGAGCAGCATTGGTACCGTGCAGGGCCACCCACCTTCCACCTCCGGCCACCCAGTCGGAGATCTTTTGCTGGGCCCCTTCACTCGGTCGAACGTCGCAGGTGTAGGAAACGAGAAACGTCGAGTTCGTGATCACCTCGGTGTTCTCGTAGTCGTTGATGACCTGGACACGAACGTGCGGATGCTCGGCGAAAAGGGTGAGCAACTGTAAGCGCGCATAGTCGATGTCGTGATAGCGGCCGCCGGCGACCAGCGTCGCGTTGATCCTGGTCTTTTCATCGCTCATGACTGGATCCTTTGGATGTGCGCACTCGGGTCGTTCTTCAAGGCTTCAGTGGTCGACGCGCTTGAGGAATCCGCCGTCGACGGTGAGGTTTACACCGTTGATGTGCTTGGCCTTCGACGACGCGAGGAACGCGACTGTGTCGGCGACGTCTTGTGCGACACCGAGGTGCCCGCCCGGGTGTGCCTTCTCGGTGGCTTCGTAAAAGGCGGCCATGCCCTGCTTGATCTTGTCCCAGTCGCCACCCTCGATGAAAATCGGCCCTGGCGAAACGACGTTGCAACGAATGCCCTGCGCACCGAGAACCTGAGCTTGGCCGAGCGTCCAGTTCATCATCGCGGACTTGAAGGCGCTGTAGCTTCCGGAGCCGCTGGCAAAGTGCTCGGCGGTGGCCGTCGTTGAGATCGAGATCAGCGATCCACCTCCGTCGGCAGCAAGGGCACCCTTCGCAGCTTCCACACCGTGCAGAAGGGACATGAGGTCGACGTTGAAGTTGTTCGCCCAACCGTCGAGCTTGCGAGCCGGCTTCCCGGAGGTGTTGTGGACGTAGATGTCGAGGCCGCCCAGCTGCTCGATCGCCGAATCGACGAACGCAGTGAACTCGCCGGCGTTTCCTGCGTCGACCGCGGAGCCAACAACCTTCCCCGACCCCAACTTCGACAAATCAGCAACCGCCTGATCGACGTCGGCAGCAGTACGAGCACAAATCGCGACCGACGCGCCTTCGGCGAGCAGTGTTTCGGCGATGGCGCGCCCGATTCCTTTTGTGGCACCCGTGATGATGGCGCGCTTTCCGGCAAGTCCGAGATCCATAGCTACTCCTGAAGGTGTGGGCCGCCGGGTGGCGGAATTGATCGAGCGATTGATTATCTGACCACGCCACTGCCCGAAGGGCAAACTCAGCAGGAAAGTACCTCGTTGCGTCAGTGGGTTCCGACCTAAGGTCTCCGTTCGTGATCGACGACGATTCGACGCAGGCGACGAGGGAGTTGCAGGCGTTTCTGCGATCCCATCATCCGGTCGACGAGCGTGAGCGAACCTCGATCGTGAGTTTCCTCGAACAGCTGGATCGCCTCGATCACCCGTTTCTCGAAGACGCCGACCCGTTTCATGTCACCGCGTCGGCGATTGTGGTGGGTCCTCGTGGCGTCGTGTTGCATCGTCATAAACGTTTGGGCATCTGGATCCAGCCCGGCGGCCACGTCGATCCCGGTGAGTCGCTTGCCGACGCCGCCATCCGAGAAGTCGCGGAGGAGACCGGTTTGGTCACCACGCATTTCAAAGGGCGCCCGACGATGGTGCATGTCGATGTCCACCCAGCGCCAAAGGGCCACACCCACCTCGATGTGCGGTTCCTGTTGCGCGGCCCCGACGCCGACCCCGCACCTCCGGAGGACGAAAGCCCGGAAGTGTCCTGGCTGAGCTTTGAAGACGCCCTCGCTCGGGCCGACGCCGGGCTGGCCGGAATTCTCGCCGCACTGTCCCAGGCGTCGACGCTTCGGGCGGCCACAGCCCAGGATGCGCCCGGCGTGGCCGAGTGCTACATCGATGCCTCGAACCAGGCGCTCCCCGGTATCGTACGTGCACATACCGATGACGAAATCCGCCGATGGATCCGTGAGCAGCTCATCCCCGGCGGGGGAGTGACGGTGGCCCAACATCGGCTCGGATTCCTCACGGGCTACGCGGCGACGTCTGAAGGCTGGCTCGATCACCTCTTCATCGAACCCGCGTGGCAGGGTCGAGGAATCGGCTCGGCGCTGGTGCGAACGGTGCAGGATCGGCAACCGCACGGCTTTTCACTTTGGACGTTTCAGCAGAACCAACGAGCCCGTCGTTTCTACGAACGGCAGGGGTTCGTGGCGCTCGAGGAGACCGACGGCTCGGGTAACGAGGAGCGCGCACCCGACGTCCGCTACCACTGGACCGGGAAAGTTTCCCCAAAACTCGACGAAATCGGTAGACTGGAGCTATGACTTCACAGCGCACGTTTGTCACCTGGTTGGCTTCTGCCGTTCTTGGCGCAGTCACGCTGGTTGGCGTCGGGAGCGGTTTTGCCAGCACCAACGTGATCTCCTCAGCCTCGGCGGTCTCGTCGAATGTTGGTCTGGGAAGTGCCGGGAGCCTGCAGAACCAGGTCCCCTGCCCGCCCGCCGCAGTCAGCCTGTAACGCTCAGCCTGTACCGCTCAGCCTGTACGTTCACCGACCGCATACACACCGTCCGAGCCGGGTTGCCCCGCTCGGCATCCCAGCGTGCGCGCACAGCGAAGACGTCAGCGCGGAACCTTGCTCCACGGGAGCTGGTTGTCGACACGAGGTTCGCCGGGGAGCCCGAGAACTCGTTCGCCGATGATGTTGCGCTGCACTTCGTCGGACCCGCCAGCGATGCGATACCCGGGTGCACCGAGGACGTGTTCGGTCCATTCGAAGGTGCCCCACTCGCCGATGTCGGCCGTGAGTTTGGATCCAAGAACGGTCGTGATGGCCTTGCTCATCTTGGTCATGCCTTCTGTCCAGAACAGCTTTCCCAGCGACCCTTCGGGCCCGGGGGGCGCTCCGGCGGCTCGCATGTCTGCTGCCCGTCGATTCACGAACCCTTCCACGCGCATGTGGATGTACATGTCGGTGAGGGCCTGGCGGACGTCTGGGCGCGAAAGGACGCCCATCGCCCGTGCGGTTGCTTCGAGCTGGCGATACGAACCTCCGGGCCGAGCCGAGCCGCCACCGGATGCCGAGTGATCCCGCTCGTACCCGAGGGTCGTGAGCGCAACCTTCCAGCCTTCACCAACCGGTCCGAGCCGCATGGAATCGGGCACCCGGACGTCGTTGAAGAACACCTCGTTGAACGACGTTCCCCCGCTCATTTGTTTGATCGGTCGGATCTCCATCCCGGGAAGGTCCATGGGAATCACGAAGGCGGTCAGACCCTTGTGCTTGATGGCTTCGGGGTCGTGACGCACGATTAGTTCCCCCCACTCGGAGAACTGGGCGCCGGAGCTCCACACCTTTTGTCCGTTGATCACCCATTCATCGCCGTCGCGTTCGGCGCGACACGACAGGCCGGCCAGGTCCGAACCGGCACCGGGTTCGGAGAAGAGCTGGCAGCACAGTTCGCGAGCGGCGAGGAATGTGCTGACGTGGCGGTCCTTTTGCTCCGGAGTGCCGAACTCGCGAACCGTCGGCGCGATCAGGCCCGTGGTGACGCTGAACGACTCGTGTCGAGTCGGGGTATCGAAGAGCTGCTCAAGCTTTCCGAACGCCCGGGCGTGTTCTTTGGTCAGTCCCATTCCGCCGTACTCGGTGGGCCACGTGATGGCGTGATAGCCAACCGTCGCCTTGGTCTGATGCCACTTCTTTATCGATTCGAGCAAGTCACGCTCTACTTCGAAGCTCAGGGCATGGAAGACCGCGACGCTGAACTCGCCCTCTCCCCAGACCATCTCTTTGTCTTCGCTGCCGCTCGGGCGATAGCGAGCGTTCGCTTCGAGCCACTGCAACGCAGTGGCCGAGAATTCTTCGATCGAAACGGGGGCGTCGGGCATGTACGCCATGGTAACCAATCGAGCGATTAATTATGGAGTCGGTGTTTCGATCCTCCCGATTCCGGGTAGCGGGGGCACCCGGAGAGCGGCTGAACGGGCTCGCTGAAGCTGGCGGAGTTACACTGAAATGCAGTGGGCTCACGAAAACAGCAACCGAGGCGTTTGGGGCGGCCGCCGTCGGCAGAGTCTTCACACACCCGAAAGCGAATCACCGAAACGGCACGGCACCTGTTCTCCGAGCAGGGTTTCGAAGTGACCACCAACAAAATGCTCGCCGCAAAGGCGGGGATCACGACGGGGGCGCTCTACCACTACTTCGAATCCAAGGAAGCGATCTACCTCGCGGTCTACGACGAAGTGCAAGAGACGGTGTACTCGCGTTTCGGCCTGGTGGAGGCCCAGACCCAGACGTTCGGCGCTCGCTTCAAGGCGATGCTCGAGGTGGCCTACCAACTCAATTTGGAGGATCCATCCCTCGCCCGCTTGATCGGCGCAGTCCGTGTCGACGAGCGTCGAGATCCGGTCCTGGCATCGCTGATGGAAGTGAGCCACGGAAGTCGAGAGGGTGGCTTCTTCAAGCGCATGATCGCACTCGGCGTCGAAACCGGTGAGATTCTCGACGAGAATAAGAACTTGATGGCGGCACTGTTGCAGACGATACTGACGGGTCTCACCGACGCCGTTTCTGACAACCCCGTGCAGCATCGGCTCGCCATCGACGCCATTCAGGCGCTCCTCGACGGGAAGCTGTTTCCCGACGTTTCCGTCAAGTAGGACAGCCTCGCCACCGAATTGACCGAGAGGTTAATTTTCTCCTGAGACGTTACAATTCGACCATGAACGTCTTTGTGTCTTTTGAGCGCAGCGAAATGGAAACGGTTGCGGAGCTTCTTGCCGCTGACTCGCTCCCGGTTCCCGAGCCACTTCTCGAGCACTGTCCCTCCACGCTCGGCCCGGCTGATGTTCCCACCGATCGGTACACCTCACAGGCGATTCATGAGCTCGAGGTCGAGCGTGTCTGGAAGAAGGTGTGGCAATGGGCCTGTCGCGAGGAGGAACTCGTCGACGTCGGCGACTACTACGTCTACGACGTCGCCAACCTCTCGGTCCTTGTGGTGCGAACGGCACTGGGATCGGCACCCGGTGCCATCAAGGCGTACCACAACGTATGTCTGCATCGAGGCACGCAATTGGCGGTCGACGCCGGCAACGTGCCGGTCTTTCGCTGCCCGTTCCATGGCTGGACGTGGAATCTCGACGGATCGCTGAATTGGGTACCCTGCGAATGGGACTTCCCGGCAGTGCAGCATGACCGTTCATCGTTCTCGCTTCCCGAGGTGCAGGTCGGACTATGGGGTGGATTCGTGTTCATCAACTTCGATCCGAACTGCGAATCGCTCGAGTCGTACCTCGAAAACATTCCGGATCACTTCGCGCACTACCCCCTCGACGACCGCTTCATCGCGATCAACGTACGGCGGGTGATGCCGGCGAACTGGAAGGTCACCATGGGTGCCTTCATCGAGGCGTATCACTCGGTCGTGACCCACCCACAGATCCTCCCGTTCACGGGCGACGCGAACACCCAATACGACATCTACAACCGACACTCGCGAATGATCACGCCCTTTGCCGTCGCTTCACCCCATATCGGGGGGAAGAACTACGAGCAGGTCGAGATCCTGCGGACCGTAACGCGTCACCGAGGTGGCAACGCAGAAGAGGCCGCGCTTCCTGAAGGCCTTCGGGCCCGACCCCTTGTGGCGGCGGCGGCCCGGGAACGAATCGGTGCGATCGCCGGTGCCGATCTGTCGAAGACGTGCGACTCCTTGATGGTCGACGCCATCGAGTACTTCATCTTCCCCAACTTCATGCCGTGGGCGGCCTACGGTTCGCCGATCCAGTACCGGTTCCGTCCCAACGGCGACGACGTCAACTCCTCCATCATGGACGTCTTGATGCTGATGCCCTTCGAAGGCGAGCGTCCCAAACCGGCACCGGTTCACCACATTGGCGTCGATGAGAAATGGACCACCGCAGCGCAGTTGGGTGGGCTCGGTGCGATCTTCGAGCAAGACACCTCGAACCTGGCGCGGGTCCAAAAGGGCTTGCGGACCGGATCCAAAAAGACCGTGACTCTGGGCGACTATCAAGAGGCGCGCATTCGTCACTTTCACAAGGTGCTCGACGAATACATGGCCGACGAATACCTGGCCACGGACTGATCAACCCGTTTCGTTTCGCGACCTCGTTATCTGCGACTACCTGGCCACGGACTGAGCGACGCGTTTCGTTTCGCGGCCTGGTTTTCGACGGTAGCGTCGATTGCGTGGGGTATTCCTTTCTGATTGGTGGCGCTCGAAGCGGCAAGTCGACGCTGGCGGTGCAGTTGGCGCACCGCGCCGAGTCCCGTGGGGACCGCGTCGTCTTCGTGGTGACTGCCGAAGCCCTCGACGATGAAATGGGCGATCGGATCGCCCGGCATCAAGCGGAGCGTCCGACGAACTGGGCGGTCATCGAGGCGCCGCGGCGTCTCCTCGCCGGATTGTCACAGGCCGACTCCGGGTTCGTGGTCTTGGACTGCCTGTCGTTTTGGGTTGCGAACCTCGTCATGGACGAACAACTGACCGACGACGACATCGAGTCCGCTGCTCGTGATGTGGCACAGCACCTCATGAACCGAGAGAGCTCTGGTGTTGTCGTGTCGAATGAGGTCGGCCTCAGCCTCGTTCCGGAGCATGCGCTCGGACGACGATTTCGCGATGTGTTGGGTCGCGTGAACGCGATCTTGGCCGCCTCGGCCCACACAGCCTCGTTCGTGGTGGCCGGTCGAATCCTGGAGCTACAGCCGCCTCGTCTCGACTGAGTTTCAAAAAACAACTCATTGAGTTGCAAAGTGCTACTGACCTCGCTACGGTCTAGCACCAATGCCCGCCAGACCCCAGCCGAACTGCTCGATAGCCGCGACACTTTCGGTGATCGGGGACCGATGGACGATGCTCATTCTGCGCGACGCGTTCCGTGGCCTTCGCCGCTTCGACGACTTTCAGCAGTCGCTTGGGATTGCCCGAAACCTTCTGACCGATCGACTGTGTCGCCTCGTGGCACACGATGTCCTGGAAAAGGTTCCCTACCAAGAACACCCCGTTCGATACGAGTATCGCCTGACGGCGAAAGGGCTCGACCTTTCGCAGCCCCTGGTTGCTCTGCTGCGGTGGGGTGACCAATGGGAATCGTCGCAACCAAGCCCGCCCGTAGTGCTCGTGCACGACACTTGTGGCACGGCCGTCGCCCAGGAGCTCGTCTGCTGGCATTGCGACACGACCATCACGCCGACCGAACTTCGCAACAAGAACGCCGTCAACGCCACCAACTCTGAATCGATCACCGGAAAGAACTCCTATGCACACCGATGAATTGCTGACCCTTCCCGTGTCGGAGTTGATGAGCCGGGCCGCGGCTATTCGCGACGCTGCCTTTGGCACCCGCGTCACCTATTCGCCCAAGGTCTTCATCCCACTCACGCAGCTTTGCAACTCCACGTGTGGCTACTGTACCTTCGCGAAGGCCCCGGCTCACGTCGATTCGCCGTATCTGTCCATCGAACAAGTGCTGCAAATCGTTCGAGCCGGCGCCCGCAAGGGGTGCCACGAGGCACTGTTCACGTTGGGCGAGAGGCCCGAGGACCGATACGACGTCGCGAAGCAGTGGTTGCACGACAACGGCTATGAATCCACGGTGCATTACGTAGCTGCGGCCGCGGCCGCGGTCCTTGCCGAAACAGGATTGCTGCCGCACGCAAACTGTGGCGCGATCTCGAAAGCGGAGCTTGCGATTCTTCGACCCGTCACGGCGAGCCAGGGCATGATGATCGAGTCCCTCAACCCCGACCTGGATTGTCATCGACTCGCCCCGGACAAGGTTCCCGCCCGTCGACTCGCAACGCTGGAAGCAGCCGGCGAACTCGCGATTCCCTTCACGACCGGAATCTTGGTCGGCATCGGCGAATCGAGAGCGGACAGAATCGAGGCGCTTCAGGCGATCGCCGAGAGCCATGCCCGACACGGCCACGTGCAGGAAGTGATCGTGCAGAACTTCCTCCCGAAAGAGCGAACCGCCATGCGCGGCGTTGCGGCCTGCCCAGGCGAGGAAGAACTGTGGACGCTCGCCGTCGCCCGGATCCTTCTTCCCGCGTCGATCCACCTCCAGGCGCCGCCGAATCTCACCGACGATTTCGGTTCGCTGCTCGATGCAGGCATTGATGACTGGGGTGGCGTCTCACCCGTCACTGCCGATCACGTCAATCCGGAACGTCCGTGGCCAGACCTCGACCGTCTTCGCGAGGTCACCGAGGCGCGAGGGTTTGCGTTGGCTCCCCGCCTGACCATCTATCCGGAGTTCGTAGGTGCACTTACATCTGCGCCTTCGAAGTGGATCGACCCAGCGCTTCGCTTCGCGATAGCTGACCGATCCGATTCCGAACTGATGGGACGCGACGATCCAGGTGCGTTTTTCCCGGAGAAGGTGAGTCACTTCGTC
>JANOWU010000064.1:0-2807 GCA_031418035.1 Acidimicrobiia bacterium | reverse complement strand
GCCGCCGACCATGCAACTCGCCTCCGAGTGACCTTGGGTGGGACGCCGAGTGACGTTGGGTGGGACGTTGGGGGGACGTCGAGTGAGTGCCGTTGAGTGGGACGTCGAGGCGCGTGCCCTGGCCGGTTCCACCGGAACGTGCCAGTTCGAGCGTCTTGAGGATTCTGGGCCGCTACACCGGCCGACGACCCGGTCGGTGCTGCCGTGCTCGGCCTACGCTGCGTCGTCGGGGGCCGCGAGCGTGGCGATATAGGACGCCACGTCGGACTCGGCGAGTGACACCTCGGCCACGCCGCCGGCTTCGCAGACGTCGGCACGGGCTTCGCCGAACGAGGCGAGCCGCGATGGCGTATCGATGATCGCCAGCAACGTCACCGCAGTCTTCATGGACCGTTTCGCCTCGGTCTTGGCCCGACGCACCCACCCGAGCACGTCGATGGCGACGTCGTACACGGCCAGATCGGCGGCCACCGGCGCGCCATCGACGAGAAAGTCGCTGACCTTCGGCCACGACTGTGCATGGATGGAACCAGTGCGCCACCAGGACCACACCTCGTCGGTCACGAAGGGCAGGAACGGCGCGAACAGCCGCTGGAGCGTCTCCAGAACCGCTGACAGGGTCGCATGCGCACTCGACGCTGCCTCGGGACCCTGCGCCCCGTAGGCCCGGCCCTTGACCAATTCGACGTAGTTGTCGCAGAAGTCCCAGAAGAACGTTTCGGTCCGCTCCAGAGCACGGGCATAGTCGTACCCCTCGAACGCTGCGGTTGCCTCCTCGACGAGCGCAGACAACCGAGCCAACATCGCTCGATCAACCGGCGTGGTGACCTGTGTGATCGACGTCGGCGCACCGTTGGTGATGCCGAGCACGAACTTCGACGCGTTCAGGATCTTGATGGCCAGCTTGCGGCCAATCTTCATCTGACCCGTGTCGTACGCGGTGTCGACGCCAGGTCGCGCCGACGCCGCCCAGTAACGAACCGCGTCGGAACCGTTCTCTTCGAGCATCGCCATCGGCGTGACGACGTTGCCCTTCGACTTCGACATCTTCTTACGATCCGGATCGAGGATCCAGCCGCTCATTGCCGCGTTCGCCCATGGGGCCACACCGTGCTCGGCGTTGCTCTTCACGACCGTTGAAAACAGCCACGTGCGGATGATGTCGTGACCCTGCGGACGCAGGTCCATCGGGAACACGCGTTTGAACAGGTCGTTGTCGTCCTCCCAGCGTCCGACGATCTGCGGACTGACCGACGACGTTGCCCACGTGTCCATCACGTCGGGGTCACCGGTGAACCCACCGGGCTTGTTGCGCTGATCCTCTGTGTACCCGGGCGGCGTGTGCGACTGCGGATCGATCGGCAACGACTCTTCCGACGCCAGAATGCGGCCCGCGTCGGTGTGATCGATCTCGCCGTGCTCGTCGATGCGATACCAAACCGGAAACGGGACACCGAAGAAGCGTTGGCGCGAAATACACCAGTCGCCGTTGAGACCCTCAACCCAATTCTCGAAACGCGTACGCATGTAGGCCGGGTGCCAGGTGACCTCGCGCCCACGCGTAATCAGCGCGTCGCGGTCAAGTACTGTGCGCACATACCATTGACGACTGGTCACGATCTCGAGCGGACGGTCGCCCTTCTCGTAGAACTTCACCGGGTGCGTGATCGGCTTCGGATCACCGATCAGTTCGCCCGATTCGCGAAGCTGTTCGACCACGATCGCCTGCGCTTGCTTCACTGTCTTTCCCGCTATGTGTGCATATGATTCTGCGTTGACGCCTTCCGGAGCGTCGGCGAGGATGCGACCGTTACGTCCGATGATGGCGCGCGTGGGGAGCTGGAGCTCGCGCCACCACGTGACGTCGGTGGTGTCACCAAACGTACAGATCATCGCAATGCCCGAGCCCTTGTCGGGCTGAGCAAGCGGATGCGCCTTCACCGGCACGTCCACACCGAACAGTGGTGTGCGAACCGTCTTGCCGAACAGCGGCTGATACCGCTCGTCGTCGGGATGGGCAACCAACGCGACACACGCCGCGAGCAGCTCGGGACGCGTGGTCTCGATGAACACATCGGCGTCGGCCCCATGGAATGCGAGGCGGTGATAGGCGCCGGGCTGCTCGCGATCCTCCAACTCGGCCTGGGCAACTGCGGTCTGGAAATCGATGTCCCACAGCGTCGGGGCTTCGAGTTGGTAGGCCTGATCGCGATTGACCATGCGGAGAAACGCGCGTTGACTCACCCGCTGACTGTTCTTGTCGATGGTGGCGTACGTCTGCGTCCAGTCGACCGACAAACCGAGTCGACGCCAAAGTGACTCGAACACCTTCTCGTCTTCGGTCGTGAGTTCCTCACACAACTCGATGAAATTCCGACGGCTGATCGCCTCACGGTCCTTCGGTGCGTTGCCGCGGTGCTTCGGCTGCCACGTCGGGTCATAGGGAAGCGACGCGTCGCCGGTCACCCCGAAATAGTTCTGGACGCGGCGCTCTGTGGGCAGCCCGTTGTCGTCCCACCCCATGGGATAGAAGACCTTCTTGCCGCTCATCCGCTGGAAGCGAGCGATCGTGTCGGTGTGGGTGTAACTGAAGACGTGACCGACGTGCAACGAACCGCTCACGGTCGGCGGAGGAGTGTCGGTCGAGTTCACCTGTTCGCGGGTGGCGCTGCGATCGAAGAGGTACGTGCCCTCCTCGTCCCATACGCGACCCCACTTCGCCTCAAGACCGTCGAGGGTTGGCTTTTCTGGAAGTGAGGTCGTCATAGCGGCTACCAGGATAGGGCCCGGTGACCTGCGCCACCGAG
>JANOWU010000063.1:0-20848 GCA_031418035.1 Acidimicrobiia bacterium | reverse complement strand
CGTTCACCCTGCAACTCGCCGTCGAGTGAGATGCAGTTTGGCGAGTGGTGCGCAGGTCAGCGACCGGTTAGCCAACGGTGGCGAACATGGCCTTGAGGTAGGCGCCTTGGCGAAACGTGATCGGGTGATCCTCGGCGTGGCCGGTCGTGAAATCTTCACGCAACGCGATACCGCTCATCGCGGCACCGTCGTGGACGGCGTCGAAGAAGTCTTCGGCGACCACACGGCTCGAACAGGAGCAGGCAACGAGCATGCCGCCGGGCCGCACCACTCGAACCGCCAGTTGGGCGAGGCGACGATACGCCGCGATTGCGTCGAACACGTCGTGTTGTCGCTGCGCGAACGAGGGAGGGTCCACGACCACGATGTCGTAGGTCTCGTTTTGCGCCCCCATGCCCGCCAGAACCCCGAACGCGTCGCCCGAGATGGACACGTGTGTCGTGGCCCTCGTGCGAGAAGCGTTGTGCGCCAAGTTCCGTTTACAGACCGCAAGCGTGGGGGAGCTGAGGTCCACGCTGTGAACCTCTCGTGCACCTCCGGCGGCGGCATAGACGGTGAACCCGCCGGTCGACGCAAACACGTCGAGCACCCGCGCGCCGCGGGAACGTTCGCCGACGAGTTGTCGATTGTCGCGTTGATCGAGAAAGTGCCCGGTCTTTTGTCCATTGACGACGTCGGCTTCGAAGGTGAGTCCGTTCTCGAGAAACAGCACGGGCTCGGTCACGGCGTCACCGAGCAAGGTCTGCCCGTCGAACCATTCGCTAGACTCTCCGAGGTTCGCGGTAACGCTTCTGGCGAGGCGCAGAACGACACGTCGTGGGGACAGGACCTCCGAGATGATGGGAAGAAGCTCGGGGAGATGGGTGAACCACGCTTCGCTGTAGATCTTCAGCACGAGCGTGTCGTCGTAGCGGTCAATGATGAACCCGGGCATGGCGTCGTTCTCGCCGTTCACGACGCGATAGCCGGTGGTGACACCACTGGCGGCGAGATCGTTTCGGATACTACGTGCACGTATTAGCGTCTCGCGCCAGAACTCGGCGTCGACTGTTGCTGGCTTGCCGGCATGAATGATCTTGATTCGGATCGGCGATCGCGGGTCATAGAGACCGATCGCGGCGAATCGCTTCTTGTCGTCGAACACGACCGCAAGGTCTCCGGGCTCCCCACCGGCGCTGATCGAGGTGATCGCTTCGTCATAGATCCAGGGATGACCGCCGCGCAGTTGTCGGAGGGCGTCGGGCGTGACCCTCGTGGCGAGACGTTTGCGTTTCTGATTCGCCGAAGGTGATGAGGTGCTGTCGCTTCGCGTCATCAGACCTTTGTCCGAGTCGGTCCAGCCGCAGACCCGCGGAACATGGCCTCAGAGTCGAAACCGATGCGCTTCGTGGGGACAATCTCGATCACGACCCGCCCAGGAGAGTCGAGGTGTGAAACAAAGGAGGCCTGCTGCGTTTCGTTGCCCGGACGGACGAAGCTCGCGAGCGCTGGATAGAACCATGCTTTGGTCGCGTCATCGTCGTGGACGGTGGCCAGCCCCTTGTACGTGATGCTCTGGCTGATGCCGATGTCAGTACCTCTCGAGGATATGGCGATCGCAACGTTGGGGTTCTTCTCCACCGCAGCGACGCGCTTTCGCCGACGGGTCGCGGTCACCCAGAACCGCCCGTCGTGAAACACGTAGTTCATGATGACGCCCACCGGCTCATGTTGGGAGTTCACCCACATGAACGTGCATTCCGTCTGTGTACGTAGTAATTCGGACTCTCGGTCGGTTGAGAGCTCGAAGACGGAAACGTCTTCGTAGTTGTCGGCCATTGACTAGGCCTTCGGCATCTGGTTGACGAAGGTCTGCAAGTCGAAGTAGTCGCGCCAGAGCGCAATTTTCCCGTCGCGAACCTCGAACACGCCGGTGACGGGAATGGCGATGTTGCCGGTGGGGAAGTCGAACTCGTCGATTCGCTCGTTGAAGACGATGTCCCCCGATTCCGCTTCTCGAAGGATCTTCCATTCGACCCGAGTGGCCGGCTCAAGAAACGACGCAAGTCCACTTTTGATCGCCTCCGGGCCGAAGACCTTGCGCATCGGAACGTTGTCGTACTCGCAGTCATCGGTGACCAGCGCGACCGCAGCGTCGAGGTTCTTGGCTTCGATGAGGTGGATGAACTCGTTCACGAGCGAAAGCGACATATGCGTATCGTAGGCGCTGCGATCTACGCTGCGCAGATGGAACCCATCACTCAACCCGCCTCCGGCGGCCATGGCCAGACGAAACTTGCCGGTCGGACTGCGATCGTGATTGGCGGTGCATCAGGTTTCGGCCTGGCGACGGCCGAACTCCTGGCCGACGCGGGAGCCCATGTGGTGATCGCGGGCCGTCGCCTCGATATGGCGCAGGCTGTCGCGGAGCGACTCGGCGGGAGCGCCTTTGCGTGCGACATCACCGATGACGATCAGGTGCAGGCCTTGGTCAACGGGGTCATTGCGGCTCGGGGAAGGATCGACGCGTGCGTGAATTACGCCGGGTACGAGCAATCGACCCCCCTCAAAGACCTCACCCCGGAGATCATGAAACCGATGGTCGAGGTCCAGTTCATCGGGGCCGTCTACGTCATTCGTCATGTTGCCAACGCCATGGTGGCGGCGGGAAACGGCGGGTCGATCATCTCGATCTCGTCCCTCACCGCTCAGAATCCCAGCGTGGGGCAGCTGGCCTATGCGGCGTCGAAGAAGGCGTTGGAGTACGCCACGCAAATAGCGGCCGTTGAATACGGGCCGCACAACATCCGGATCAACTGCATCGCGCCCCACCTGATCGAAACGCCCATGACCGAGCGGATCTTCAAGCGTCGAATCATCGTGGAAGCGGTGAAGAACCAGACGCCCCTCGGACGCATGGGTCACGTGGATGACGTCGCGAAGTGCGCCCTCTATCTGGCCGCCGACGATTCCGGGTACATAAGTGGGCAGACGATTTGTGTGGACGGCGGAGCGTCGCTCCTCAAGCTGCCCTCCGCACAGGACTTCGAATACCTCGCGAAGGTGCGCCCCGAACTACTCGCTCCGTAGGGCGTGACCTACCAGCGAACCGGTAGATGACGACGTCCCCACAGGCTGAACGGCACAATGCGTTCCGTGGGGCCGTCGAGTGCGAGGTTCGGGAACCGTTCCAGCAGAAGTCGCATGGCGACGCGGGCTTCGAGTCGCGACAGCGACGCCCCGGGGCAGAAGTGATGCCCGAGGCCGAAGCTCACGTGCTGGCGTAGTTCTTCGAGGCTGCGGTCGAGACGAAACTCGTTGGGGTCCCGCCATACCGCCGGATCACGGTTCGCCGCCGCATACGTCACCATGACCTTGGACTTCTCGGGAATCTCGACGTCGTGCATCGTCACGGTTGCGGTGTTCGTTCGAAACAACCCGAGCACGGGAGCGTCGAAACGAAGGCTCTCCTCGACGGCGACATCGATCAACGACGGATCGTTGCGAAGCGTCTCCCAGCGGGTCGGTTCCTCCAACAGACGCCACACGAGATTGGTGATCAGCGACGTCGTGGTCTCGTTGCCACCGATGAGTAGTTGGATCAGGATCGTCTGGAGTTCTTCATCGGTGAGGCGCCTGCCCTCGTAGGTGGCGATCACGAAGCCGCTCACCAGGTCATTCGGTACGACCGTGCCGAGGTGGGACTCATCAGGCTCACCCACGCCAGCTTCGGCGAGAAGTCTGCGTCGGTCGTCGATGAACCCTTGAAAGTACGCACCCATTTCGGCCCGCACGGCATCGGGAGCGTGGGGGTCCGGCGAGTTGAACTGCGCGACGATGTCGTCGGACCACTGCTTGAACTGCGCGACCTCGTGGGGCGGTACGCCGAGCAACTTCGCGATGACGATCACGGGAAGCGGGCAGGCCAACAGATCGTGAAGATCACCCGACCGCTCGGGGATCCTCGCCATATCTTCCACGAGAAGGGTTGCGAGTTCGGTCACCTCATCTTCGAGGCGACCGATCATGCGAGGCGTGAACCCCTTCTGAAAGAGCTTGCGAAACTCGGTGTGCTGTGGCGGATCCTGGTTGAGACACTTCGCTTTCGTGTACTGAGGCGCCTGCCCGTAGCGACTCGACCACAGGTCCGTGTCCTTGAGCGCGTTCACGACGTCGTCGTGGCGGGTCAGCGTGAAGAACGGCGGGCTGAAATCCTTGAAATGATGGACCGGACACTCAGACTGTAAGCGAACATACGAGCCCATGGGGTCGGCCAAGACCTCGGGCGAGAAGGGGTCGTACTCGACAGTCATCGGTACCCCTTACGCGGGTGAGGCGTTCTTGGGTTCACGACTCCATAAGACGTCGAAGTCGACGGCTATGTCGAGCACCTGGAACGCTCGACCGATGCCCACACAAAAGCCGATCGTCATCGTGAGCTCGACAAGCTCACTGTCGGTGAAGTGCTCGCGGAGTTCGGCCCACATCTTGTCGTCGATACCGGTGTGATCGATCGCGAAACGTTCGGCAAAGTCGATGGCCAACTTCTCGCGCAACGAGAACTCGTCGATGTCGTGTGCGCAGTTGACCTTGTTGTAAAGCTCGTCGGTAAGTCCCTGCTGCATCGCCGATGCAGCTCGAGTATTCAGTCAAACATGGCATTCGTTCAGCTGAGCGATTCGCATTCGTGCGACCTCACGCAGCCGAACGGGAAGACTCGACTCCTCGTAGACGGCTTTGGCCATCGCCCCCATCCCTACTCCCATATGGGGGGCAAGCTGCCAAATGCGGCTTGCCTCGCGGCCTTCGCCTCCAGGTACATCAACTCGTGCCATCGGATCTCCTAGGTTTGGCGACTTCACCCTTGCGAGCAAAGAAGTAATTCTGCGGTTAGTTTTCCAGGCGAAACGAAATTCGTCACATCGCGACGCTTTACGCCGCGAAACTCACCGGAGAAAACATGGACCGTTGGATCACCGACACCGAAATGAGCCCTCGATTTCCGTACTACACGCGGGCCAACGCCGACGAAGTCGGGCCGGACCCGTTCAGCCCCCTGGGCTGGAGCCTGGGATGGGCGAAAGGCTGCGTTCCAGGAGTCGCGAAGGGCTTCATCGAGTTCGGCGTGCTGAACGACGACGAGTTCGTGTTGACACCGCGCGAGGTGTTCGGGAACTGGGGAGGGTATTTCTACAATCAACTCTCGCTGCCCCGTGTCATGGGCGTTCGTATGCCGGGGGCGACCCCCGAGGCGATCGACCAGGCGTACTTCGGTGACCATCCCGGCGTGCCGCCATACACACCGCATCCGGCCGATGAGAACGAAGCCGCGACCGCCAAGCTCGGCGAGACCATGGCGTGGGCGATGAGCACCCCGAACTTCCCACAGCAAGACGAAGCATCCGTCCGAGCGAAGGATGCCGTCGCAACAAGGCCGAACCTTTCCACGTTGACCGACGCTGAGCTGGTGGCCCGAGGCCGCGCCATGGCCACGCTTCTCGATGATGTGTGGGTTCCGTACTGCCAGTCCTGCCTCGGTGCCTCACTCGGACCGGGAGCCATTCAGGCCATCTGCGCGGCCGTCGGTCGATCGAGTGACGCGGTGAAGGCGATGGCCGCCGTAGGCGACGTCGAGTCAGCGGAAGCTTCGTTCGCCATGTGGGACCTTTCGCGAATCGTTCGGAACTCACCGGACTTGACGGCGCTCTTCAACGGTCCCATCAATGTCGTTCTCTCGTCGATCGAAACATCCGACAGCGCCGATGCGAAGGCGTTTCGGGCGAAGTGGAGTTCGCTCCTTGCCGACCACGGCCATCGCGGACCGAACGAGTGGGACATGGCGGCGCCGTCGTGGTTCACGAAGCCGTCGCTGCCCCTCGGCATGTTGGAACGTCTCCGCAACCAAGACGATGCTCGGTCGCCGATCGCCGCGAAGGCCGCTGCAGCAGCCGAGCGCGAGCGTATTGCCGCAGAGCTCCTGGAGATGGTCAAAGGCGATCCGGAAACGCACGGGACCTTGCAGGCCGCGTTCGGCTCGGCCGGGGTGTTCTTCAGTGCACGGGAGAAGGGGAAGAACGCGTGCATTCGCGTCATCCACGAAGCCAAGCTCGCGTTTCTCGAGCTGGCCCGCCGCCACATGGCGTCGGGCAACCTCGGCAACGGGCAGCAGATCTTCCTTTTGCTCGATGAGGAACTCCATGGCTACCTCGCGAACCCGGCAGAATACAAAGCGCGCATACAGGAACGCGAAGTGCAATTCGCCGACCTTGCCACACGGGTGCCGCCCTACATATTGAAAATCGAAGAGGGCGTGCCGCCGATCCACAGCTGGCCGCGCAAGGGCGCGTCGGGCGACCCCGTCGCGGCGGTGGGCGAGCGTCTGCAGGGTGCGCCGGGAGCGCCGGGAATTGTGACCGGTCGAGCCCGCATCATTCTCGACCCGTCCGACGCCGGAGACCTCGAACCCGGCGACATCATGGTTGCGCCTACGACCGATCCATCGTGGACGTCGCTGTTCCTCTCGGTCGCCGGAGTCGTGGTGAACGTCGGCGCCGTGGCGAGCCACGCAGCGATCGTGTCACGCGAGCTCGGCGTGCCGTGTGCCGTCTCCGTGGTTCACGCCACGGATCGGATTCCCGAAGGTGCCACGATCACGATCGACGGCTCGACGGGCCTTGTCACGATCGACGCTCTCTAACGAATCGGGTGTGCAATGACTGATACGACAGAACCGGTGTTGCTGGTCGACCGGCCCGCTCCCAAGATCAAACGACTCACGTTGAACCGGCCGGAAAAACGCAACGCGTTGAACGACGCCCTACGAAACGCACTGTTCGAAGAACTTCGTTCGGGCGATAAGGACCGCGAAACCTCGGTGATGATTATCCGAGGTGCCGGCCCGACGTTTTGCGCCGGATATGACCTTGGGATGCCGAACTCCGACGTCGAACGGGCGATCGCTCCTTTCGACGGTTGGTGGTCGCGTCATGTCGTGAACAACTGGTTCGAGATGTGGGACATGGGCACACCGATCATCGGCCAGGTGCACGGGTACTGCCTGGCTGGCGGTACGGAACTGGCGACTGCATGCGACCTCGTTTACGTCGCCGACGACGCCAAGATCGGGTATCCGCCTGTCCGTCTCATGTCGCCGCCCGACATGCAATGGCAGACGTGGATGATGGGCCTGCGCAAAGGGATGGAGGCGTTACTCACCGGCGACTCCATGTCCGGCGTCGAGGCGGTCGAGAACGGATTCGCAAACCGTCACTTCACGGCCGAGGCGCTCGACGCCGAAGTGGTTGCCATGGCCGAACGGGTGGCGAAAATCCCGTCGGATCTCTTGGCACTCAACAAACGTGCTGCGCATCGAGCCATGGAAGCCATGGGCATTCGAAACGGCATTCGCGCAACAGCGGAGATTCAAGCCATGGGATTTCATCAGGCGTCGTCGCGCGAGTACATGAAGGGGTTTCGCACGAAAGGAGTCACCGAAACGCTGAGCGAGCGTGACCGCCAGTTCGGCGACTACCGCGAAGCATGAAAAAGCCGACCTCTTGCCCAGCGCAAATTTGGTTCGTTCGAGAGCTAACGCGTGAAAGTAACTGGCGGATTACTTTTCTCGAAACCTTGTGCTTAACTAACAAATGTCGACATGTGACATGGGTCGCACGGAATCCGTGCGGCCCATGCACAACCACTCACACAGGGGGACTATGAGATCACACACCAAGCTCGTCGCGGTACTTGCCGCAGGGCTCGTTGCCACCGCCGTGTTGCCAATCGGCGACGCGTTCGGCGCCACAGCGAAGACCACGAAAAAGAAGGCCACCACCAAGAAGAAGAAGACGACTGCGAAGGCAGCACCCACCACCGAGGCCGCACCCGCACCCGCACCCGCACCGGCCGCCGCAGCCGGGGCCTGTTCGTCGAAGCCCGACACCAGCCTCGACAAGACCTACGGTGCCGATGCCGGATGGACGAAATGGGCTCAGGAGTGTGCGGAATTCAAGCCGCTGAAGGCGTCGGGAGATCCGATCGTCGTAGGCATCCAGGCGCTCGAAGGAGACCCGGCCGGAACGTTCCCGGAGTACCGCATTGCGGCAGAGGCTGCCGTGCAGTACATCAACAACGAACTGGGTGGCATCGGTGCCGATCTCGCAACTGGCAAAGCGGGTCGACCGATCAAGCTTGAGATCTGCAAGATGGCCGTGAACCCCACGGACTCTACGAAGTGCGCAAACGAGATTGCCGCGAAGAAGCCGTTCATTGTTTTCTCGCCCCTCAACTTCTTCGGAAACCATTTCGCTACCTACAACGCTGCGAAAATTCCGGTGATCGTCGGAACACCGATCACCCCGGCTGACTTCACGAGCCCCGGCACCTTCGCCATTGGCGGCGGTGGCGGATGCCTTGGTGTGCACACCGGTTTGATCGAGTTCGCCACGAAGGATCTCAAGGGCAACAAGGTCGCCGTTCCGTGGGCCAACACGCCTCCTGGAGTGTTCTGCTACCACGACCTCGAGAAGAAGCCGTTGCAGGTCCTCAACGGACAGACTGCAGCCAAAGACAACGCAGCTGCACTCACCAAGCCCAGCCTCACCCACATCGGCGTGCCGATTCTTCCTGGGCAGGCCGACGTAACGCCGCAGGCCCAGCAGGTGCTCGACTTCAAGCCCGACGTCATCGTGTTCTCGGCGCAGGGCGCTGACTGCTGGACCTTCGTGAGTGCGCTCGGCAAACTGGGCTGGACGCCGTCGAAGATCCCGTTGGTCCTCTCCGGTGCGTGCACTGACGATGTGAAAGCCAAAGAAGCGGGCGAACTTGCCAAGGGCATCTACTTCGTTGGGTCGGTCCCGATCACGCAAACCGCGAACTTGAAGGGCCTCCTCCAGGACCAGTCCAAGCTGTACTTGTCGAAGAGCGACAAGTACGGAGCGAAAGACGAGAAGTTCAAGGGATTCGCCACCCAGGGATTCCTCGCCATGATGAACATCTGGCAGTTGGGAACACAGGCCTCAAAGGGCAACCCGGCCGCCTTGACCCCTCAGGGAGTCGAAGACGCATTCGCCAAGACCAGCGGTCACCACGCATGGGGCGGCTCGCCACTCGAATGCACCGCCGCACCGAAGCCGTACATTTCCGTGTGCAACTCCCGGGTCACCACGACCCAGTGGAACGGTTCCGGCTACGACCTGAAGCGCGCTGACTACTCCGGCCTCTACCTGATCAAGGGCACGGAGCTCGACTTCGGTCGCTGATCAGCATCGAGTGACGCTGGCTCGGAACTCGCCTGAGGACCGAGCCAGCTTTTCCACCAACGAAGGGGTGGTCGAATGACCACCCCTTCCGCTATCTTCAGCGGCTTCGGGTCGCTTTCGACGTTTCCCATCCTTTTGACCGGCGACTTCGCCTGGAGCATGTATGAAAGACCCCATTGCCATAATGCTGGGTGGCCTCGGTCAGGGCGGATTTTTCGCGTTGATCGCCATCGGCATCGTGATCGCGTTTCGCGGATCGGGCGTGATCAACTTCGCGCAGGGCGCGATCGCGATGTTCATCGCCTTCGAGTTCGATTCGCTGCGTAAGAAGGGCACGCTTCAGCTTCCCTGGATCGATTTCCTGCCGACGAAATCAGCCAATGTTCCGGTGCGAATCAAGATCGGTACCGACGGCCTCGGATTCCTCCCCAGTTTCGTGCTGGCGCTCCTCATGGCGGTCTTTCTCGGCATCGCCGCGCACTTTCTGGTGTTCCGACCACTGCGCAATGCAGCGCCACTCGGGAAGGTCATCGGGTCGCTTGGTCTCATGCTCTACCTCCAGGGTGTTGCGCTCAAGAATTTCGGAACCGACAACCCACAACCCACCGTCGTGTTCCCCAAAGGGTTGTACAACAACTTTCTCGGGCTCGGTAAGCCGCTCGCCAAAGAGTCGTTCTGGCTCGCTGCCTTCGCCGTGCTCTTTGGCGGCGCGCTCTGGGCCCTGTACCGATTCACCCGATTTGGACTCGCGACACGCGCGGCAGCCGGCAACGAGAAGGGAGCCGTACTTCTTGGGTACTCGCCGGATCGACTTGCCCTTTCGAACTGGGTTATCTCGTCGTTCGCTGCAGGTCTGGCCGGCATTCTCGTCGGCTCGATCACTGGAGCGCTCAACCCGGTCAAGTTCACCGGGCTGGTCGTGCCGGCGCTTGGAGCCGCACTAATCGGCAAACTCTCCTCGATTCCACTCGCGACTGCGGGCGGTATCGGAATCGGCCTGCTCCAAACCCTCGCCGGGGTCTGGCTTCCGACCAACAGCTGGTTTCCCCTCGAGTGGCAGGCGACGGCGGCGAACGCATTGCCCCTCATCGTGATCGTGTTCGTGCTGTTTGTTCGTGGCCGGTCGCTGCCGATCCGAGGCACCGTGGAAGAGAAACGCCTGCCACTTGCGCCGTATCCAAAACGAGTTTGGCAACACAGCCTCATCTGGGGCGCAGCGGCAATCGCGCTCGCCGCGTGGGCCGACGGCGGGAAGTTCGGTTTTTCGGTGACAACGACGTTGATCACGTCGATGATGATGCTCAGCTACGTCGTGCTCACCGGCTATGTCGGCCAGATCTCGCTAGCGCAGATGTCGATCGCCGGCTGTGCAGCCTTCATGGCGGCACGCATGCTGGCGAACGGCAAACCCAATGACTTCTCTGCGTTTCCCGTCAGCGGGCCCGGGCTCCCGTGGCCGATCGCCGCCCTGATCGGCATTCTGTTCGCCGTTCTCGTGGGCGTCGTGCTTGGACTTCCCGCGCTTCGGGTCCGGGGCGTCCAACTCGCCGTCGTCACCATGGCGGCAGCCGTAAGCCTACAGAGCATATATTTCGAGAACGAGAAACTCACGGGCCAGACCGCTGGTTCCCCGGCGTACCTGAAGAACCCCACGTTCTTCGGTATCGACTTCGGCGTCGTCGGCAAGAACGGTTTGAACAGCAGCCTGAAGTTCGCCATCTTTACGGTCGTCGTTCTTGTCGGGCTCGCCGTGTTGGTTGCGAACATTCGTCGAAGCGGAACCGGCCGACGGTTTCTCGCCGTTCGTGCGAACGAACGTGCCGCAGCCGCGGCTGGAGTAAACGTTATGCGCACGAAGCTTCTCGCTTTCGCGATTGCGTCGGCGATCGCGGGAATTGCCGGTGTCATGTTCGGCTTCCAGGCACGTCAGATCAGTTCCGCGAACTGGGTGTTCTTCCTCAGTCTTTCCGTGCTTGCCTTTGCGTATCTCGGAGGAATCACCTCGATCAACGGTGCGATGGTCGGCGGCATCATCTTTGCGAACGGCCTGATCACTGCGTGGGCGAATCACCACTTTCACAATGCGATCAGCGTGGAACTCTCGAGCATCATCGGAGGCGCCGCGCTCATCTTCACCGCAATTCACAACCCCGGCGGAATCGCACCCCGACTGCAGCCGGGGCTCCAGTATCTCGGAACTTGGTTGCTCAAGGCGCGCGGGAAGGAGTGGGCGAAAGCCATCCGTGTGGTCGGACCGGGTGCTGCCGTTGCCTCACTTCCGGTGGCGTTGCTGCTGTGGGCGAAGGCCGAGGAGTGGCGGAACTGGTTCTTGTTGCTCGTGCCGCTTAGCGGCATCTTCTTCCGCGGGATATCGAAGGACCTGTTCGGCTTCTTGAAACGGGTGTTGGGCCGAGGTGCCGTCACGGCTACGCCAGGACACGGCCATGCGCCCGTCCAGGCTGCATCGGGCACCGTCACGGAACAGGGGGCGTGAGTTCATGACTGCACTTCTCGAGGCCAAGGGTCTGACCGTCAGCTACGGCGGCCTGAATGCGAACGACAACGTCGATCTCGCCGTGACAAAGGGAACGGTATGTGGACTTATCGGTCCTAACGGTGCGGGGAAAACGACCTTCATCGACGCTATTACCGGCTTCACGCCACCGACCCGTGGGTTGGTCCACTTCGACGGTAAAGACATCACGTCGTTGTCGCCCGCCCAACGAGCCGATGTCGGCTTGACCCGGACGTTCCAGTCGCTGGAGCTCTTCGACGACCTCACCGTGTGGGACAACATGTTGGTGCATGCTGAGCGACCGACGTTTGCGTCGTTTCTCACCGATCTGGTCCGACCGAATCGGCGCCTTGCAGCAGCCGAACAGGCGGAATGGGCGCTCGATGTGATGGGTCTGCATGACCTTCGCGATCGACTCACGCTCGACCTGTCCCACGGACAACGCAAATTGGTGAGCGTCGCTCGCGCACTTGCCAGTCGTCCGAAGGTGGTTCTGCTCGACGAGCCAGCTGCTGGTCTCGACACCGCCGAATCCCAGATGCTCGGATCTCATCTCCGAACGTTTCTCGACAAAGACATCACCGTGTTTCTCATCGATCACGACATGGGACTGGTCTTGAACGTCTGCGACTACATCTACGTGCTGGATTTCGGTCGAATCATTGCCCAGGGAACCCCGGAGCAGATTCGCACCGATCCCGCTGTCATCGGGGCCTATTTGGGCACTGAGGCCGGAGAACAACAAGCGCAGGAAGGCGCTGCCGCTGCGGCAGCAGCTGCAGGAAGGAACCACTGATGGGCTCAGTCATCGCTCCACCAGAAACGGCCATTCGAGTTTCCGGACTCGCGGCGGGGTACGGCGGCATCCCCGTCGTACGCAGCCTCGATCTACACGTCAACAAAGGCGAGGTTGTTGCGCTGCTCGGTCCAAATGGTGCCGGCAAGACCACAACCCTCCTGACGATTTCGGGCCTGCTTCGTCCGGTCGCAGGGACGGTCGAGGTGTTTGGATCGGAGATTCCTGTTGGGAAGCCCCACAAGATCGCCCGCAGCGGTCTCGCCCACGTCGCCGAGGATCGCTCACTCTTCTTCGACCTGACCGTCGCCGAGAACCTCCGACTGGGCCTAACCGGTCCAAAGGCTCAGCAGAAGGCATCGATGGATCGGGCGCTGGAGTTGTTCCCGGCCCTCGCACCGCTTCGTGGACGCCTGTCGGGTCTGTTGTCCGGTGGCGAACAGCAGATGCTCGCCATGGCCCGGGCGCTCGTCGCGGAACCGAAGGCGCTTCTCGTCGACGAAATGAGCATGGGCCTGGCACCGATCATCGTCGAGCGCATGATTCCGCTCGTGCGCCGTATCGCTGATGAGACGGGAACCGCCGTGCTGATCGTCGAACAACATGTGCACATGGCGTTGTCCATCGCCGATCGCGGATATGTCCTCAACCACGGTGAACTGGTGCTCTCCGGAACTTCGTCGGAGTTGTTGGCCCGCCGTGATCTGCTCGAGGCCAGCTACCTCGGCGGCGACGTCCACTAGCTTTCGCGTTGCGGTCCGATGCCCAGCGCGCGAACAATATGCGCACGCAGAGTGTCGTTTGGTAGGTGAGCGTCGAGTAAATCCGATGCGACGTTCGGTGTCGATTCCGTAAACGCAGACTGGGCGAGCGACACGAACTTTTCGTTCAATTCGGCGTCGGACATCGGGTCGTCGAGATCACCCGGCGCGACGAGTCGAGTCTGTTCCAGTCGACGTCGTGAGGTTGTCGTGACAACGATCCGAGTGGGGTAGTGCGCTGGGTAGTGAACGTCGAGGTCGGGGTCGTGATGCACGGTGACCTTCGTTCCAAAAGCCAGGCGATCGGGGTCGTTGATGGCTTCCTCCGACATCTGACTGGCACCGGCAGCGCCCGCACAGGCGATGGTGGCCAGCACGAACGCGAAGCTGTACTGCGCGTGATCGAGTGAGGCGGGCACGACGTCGGTGAGGTTCGCTGCACCTCGATGGGTGTACACATCGATCGCCGCGATGTCGTCGGCGGACAGCGACTCGTCGACGAGGAGCTCGGCGAGGGACCGTGCCGCAGTATGGGTGTATCGACACGCTGCGTAGGGCTTGAAATAGGTGTTCGCGGTTTCGAACGTCGATCCAAGGCTTGCTACGAACGGGTCATCCATCGCCCCGGTGCGGTCGAAGGGTGTAGGAGGAAACGTCTTGGTGATAGTTGAGGGTCGTGCGGTTGGCGACATCGCCATGAATCCGTGGTTGGCGAGGTCGGCCGCAAAGAGTGCCGTACAGGCTGACCAGCCGATGCTCTCCTTGACCATCGGCAGTTGAAACGTGGACATCGGAGCATGCGCCCAGGCAATCGCAATGGCGCGAGCGATCGCATCGGCGTCGCCACCGCGAAGCTTTGTTACGGCAGCTGCTGCACCCAGGGTCGCGGCTGTTCCCGTGCAGTGGTAGTCGTCGAGGTCGTGGCGCGGCCACAGAAGGTGCGCCGCCCGGAGTGCGATCTCGTAGCCGACGACCTGTGCGGTCAGAATGTCGCGGATCGTCACATCGAGCTGTTGGGAGACAACGAGCAGCGATGACACGATCACCGAACCAGGATGGATCGCGCCGCCAAGATAGTGCCCGTCGTCGAAATCAAGCGCGCTTGCTTTTACGGCCGTAGCAAATGCAAAGAGGGGCCCGCCTGCCGAGCGGTCGGCGGTAGCGGCCCGCGACGCGATCTGGCCGGAGCGGGTGAGCGACCCGCCGATTATCGTGCCGATCGTGTCGCGAAACGCCAGATGGGCTCGATGCTGGACGGCTGGCGGGATCGCGTCCCACACAAGCTGTTGCCCAAAGTCACCAAGGCGCTCTAGCGGGCCCATTAGTGAGCGGGGCTGGGTGTCGCGTCACGGAGTCGGGCGCGGCCGAGCGCGAGGGCCTCGAGCCCTCGGGCAAGAAGGTCGGGTTGGAGTTCGCCGGTGCGAAGCAACGACGCCCCAGCTTCAGCAAGCGCGGGTGCGATTTGAATTCCGTAACCACCCTGGCCGACGAACCAGAAGAAGCCTGGCACGGAATCATCGAAACCGGCGACTGGCGATCGGTCGGCGACGAAGTTTCGCAGCCCCGCCCACGATGACCGGACCGATCGGATCGCGAGGGTCGTAGCCTCGTTGATGACGTCGATCGCCATCGCGATGTCGGCCTCCTCAGGTTTGGCGTCGCATGGTTCGGAAGGTACCTCGTCGGCAGGGGAGCAGAGTATCTGCGTTCCCTCAGGCTTGATGTAGAACGTGCCGTTTGCATCGCCGGTGAGTGGAACCGTGTGCGCCTCGACAGTAGTAGGTGGACTTACCATAAAGACGGTTCGTCGGAGTGGTTGGATCCCAATCGGTTCGACGCCAGCGAGGCCTGCGACGTGATCGCACCAAGACCCGGCTGCGTTCACGATGATGTTCGCCTCATAGGTTGCTCCCGAAGCAGCGGTGACCTGCCAGCGTTCGCCCGTGCGCTCGATAGCCCCGACTGCACTGGAGGTGTGGACTTCACCGCCTCGTTGCTTCAGCCCGGTCGCATAGCCCCCGTGCAAGGCTGCGACGTCAATCTCGCTTGCGCCAGGTTCGAGGAGGCCGGCTGCGACCCACTCCGGTCTCATCACTTTTGTGGCCGCCACGACTTCATCAGCCGTAAGCAGCTGAATGGACGGGACGAATTCGGCGACCGCATCGCGCATGGCATGGAGATCGTCGACTTCGCCAGTTCGCGCTGACCAGATCAGGGGGAGTGGGGTGAGGAGCGGCCGATGAAAGCCTTCGGGCGGGTTCTCCATGAAGGATCGGCTACTTGAGGTGAGCGTGCGGATCGTGCGGCCGCCGTAGCTTTCCAAGAATGTAGCCACGGATCGTCCGGTGGTGTGGAAGGCCAGGCTCGACTCCATCTCGAGAAGGCACACGGAGTGATCAGTGGCGAGTTCATACCCGATCGACACACCGGCGATGCCGCCTCCGATCACGATGACGTCGAACGATCGCATAGTCACCTTCGTATTCTGTCGCGCGGTCTGCCCTGCGCTGCGCCAACACCACAGAGGCCGGCGACCCAGAACAGGTGTCGCAAGGGTACCTCGCGACCGACCGGGCCTGGGCTTGTGGTGCGTTTGACACCCTTGTGGTGCGTTCGGGCAGCCCAAACGCACCACAAGCTACCCAAACGCACCACAAGCTCGGGTGGACCCCCGCGTGCTGGACGCCGGAGCCAGGGAATGTCGTACGGGCGTGTGAGGATGTTGGGATGGTGAAGCGTCCGGCAAAGGTCAAACAATCGATCGCAAAGTTGAGCGGCGTCGATCGAGATCGGGCGATGCACGCCGAACACCTCATCGAGAATCAGGAATATGCCCGCGAGTCGGCGGATCTGCTGGCGTACGTGACCTACCCGTTCGACGATGGGGTCTCGACGAGCCGCGAATTTGCGAAAGAAGTTGGTTCGCTCTCGATGGACGTCGGGGCCTTTGCCGAGACGGCAACGCCGGGGGCCGCGGTGCACGCTGCAGCGATGGCCATCCATGCGATGCGAGGTGCGGCCGAGACCGCCGGGGAAACGTACTACGTGAACAAACTTGATCGACTCCTGGTCGACCTTCCGTCGATCGAACGCCGCTTCGGTGACTGACCCAGAACGGCCGCTTCGGCGACTGACCTGTAGCGGTTAGAGCAGTCCGTACACCTCGTAGGTGACGGTGCCCTTCCCCGTCGTGCCATGACCGACGCCCTGCACCTTGTTGAGCCAGGCATAGTTCTCGGCTCCCGTCTCGAATCGGGGGACGGTTCGGATTACCGTGGAACCGTCTTCGTTGCGCTGGCCGACACCGGTGTAGGTCATATAGATCGCGGCCCCATCGTCGGTCATCAAGGTGAGTCGGACGTCAAGAAACATCGTGCCGTCGGCGCCGAGGGTGACCCAGTCGCCGCCTGCGGAATCGGCGACCACGCCCTTCAGCTTGGGTCCCTCGAATGTCCCGCTCATGGCGGTCACGTTGACACGGGTGCCACGTGGTCCATTCGCGATCATGATCGGCGGCTTTTCGGCGGTGTTTGCCGTGATGGAGAAAAGGAATTCGGCGGGGAGAGCATCAAGTGGCATAGGTACCTTTCAAGGACGGGGAAACAATATGTGGAATTACAAAGCAGCGAGTGATGCGTGGAGGGCGGGAAGGTCGGCGCCGCGAGCGATGATTTCGTCCATGCCGCCGACGACGCCGGTGATGTTGGCCAGGACCACGTGCTCGAGGCCAGCCTTTGCGTAAGCCTCGAACTGGCCGGTGAGCTCATCAGCGTTGCCGATGAAGAGCACCTGCTCGACCATCGAGAACGGAATGGTTGGGGCGAGGTCGCGAAGGTCGTCGGGGTTGAGGTCGTGGATGATGACGTCGATGAAGCCCTTGGAGTCGTTGCCGAGCGGATGCTTCATGCCGTTGGCTTCCCACATGCTGCCCATGGCGAACAGTCCGAAGAGCTTGCCGAGTGGTTCTCGCTCGAACATCTCCTCCGCTCGTTCCTTCGACTCGGCGAAGAGGACGAACGGGAGCAACGACGCTTCAGGTGTTGGACGACCAGCCTTCGCGGCATGGCCGGCGATGATCTGCAGCTTTTCGGCGTACTCCGTCGGGCTCATCCACCATGCCGGAATCCATCCGTCGCCGTACTGGCCGGTCAGGCGAAGCATACGGTCACCATGTCCCGCCACCCACACGGGAGGACTGGGCTTGCCGTCGACCTTCAGCGGCAGTCCCATGCGGCCGACGCCCCCATCGGGCATCACGCCATGGTCGAGCAGCGAACGCAACTCGATGAGAACTTTCTCGAGTTGGGCGACGGGCTTGTCGAAGGGGTAGCCGAACGGAAGCAGGCTTTCAGCTTCGCCCGAGCCGATGCCGAGAATGAAACCACCGGGAATGAGGTCGTTGAGCGTCAGTGCTGTTCGGGCGAGGTCGGCAGCCCCACGACGGGTCGCGTCGGTCACCGAGATGCCGTAGGGCTTTGTGGTCATTCGCCCTGCCACTGCGCCGTAACAGAACGGGTCGTAGAACGCATCGGGATCGGCGGCCAACGCGGACAGCGGCGTGTCCTTCCACAACCCGGGGTGGAAGACGCCGAGAATGTGGTCCGGTGCCCAGTAGGAGTCGGCCCCCATCTGTTCGTACATGGGGAGAAGTTGTTCCGTGCTGGTAAACGGATACTGAGCGGGGAGGTTGATTCCGACCTTCATGTGATTCCTTAAGAGAGGCTGAGATAGTAAGTAAACGTAGTTGTTGGTGACCGAGATCAGGAGACGCGCGAGCGCTTCGCAGCTACTTTCCCGTGAGCGCCGCAACGACGGGAGCGAAGGACTCCATCGAGGTGCCACCGACGGTGATGTAACTGACCCCGTATCGCTCTCGTCGAGCAATGATCTGCTCACATATTGACTCGACCGACCCTATGAGTGTGTGAGGGTGCTCGGCGAGAACTTCCGGCGTGAGGCCGAACCGGGGAGCCATTGCGCCGAGGGTTGCGTCGCGTTGATCGGTCACGATCGTGAAGTACGCACCGATCTCGATCTCCAGTTGATCGAAACGGTCACCGGCGCCGGCTCGGACCCAATCGATCTTTTGCTGCGTCCCGTCGGCGGTCCCCGAACCGACGCCCTCGGGCCCGATTCGGCCCGCAGAGTTGTCGAAGTTGATGCTGACGATGTCGGCCTCACGCCCGGCCAGCCCGAGTACGCGTTGGGCACCGCCACCGATCATGATCGGTGGGCACGGTTTGGTTGTGGGCTTGGGCACAGATTCGAAACCCACAGCGTGAACGTAGTCATTGTCGATGTTGAGTTCGCCATCGGCAAAGGCGGCGCGGATCAATTCGACGTTCGCCGCAAGACGTTCGATGCGAACACCGGCACGATCCCATTGCACGCCCATGGCGGTGTACTCGTTCTGCAGCCAACCTGCGCCCAGACCTATTTCGAGCCGCCCATCGCTGAACAGGTCGAGCGTGGCCAACTCTTTGGTCAGCATCACCGGATTGCGGTAGTCGACACAGAAGACGCGGCACCCGATCTTGATGGTCGTAGTCGCCTCCGCAGCGACGGCCATCGCCGGTACGGCGGCGAGGTTTTGCACGGGATGGTTGGTGGGTGTGAGGGCCGGACCTGGGCCGATGACGTGGTCGGCGAGATGGAATGCCGAGTAGCCGAGAGCCTCGGCCTGGCGGGCCATGTCTCGCCAGGCCTTGCCTGACTCGGCCGAGTAGGCCTGTACTCCGAAACGAAATGCGTGGGGCATGCGGCTACCTGTCGGGTTGAGAGTAGTGATATGTCTACTTATGGAAGTTCAAGGACTGTAACGGTTCCGTCGTCGCCGTTCACTTCAACGAGTGCGCCGTTCGGAATTCGCACCGTGGCGTCGGTTGCGCTCACCACGCACGGAAGCCCGAGCTCTCGACTCACGATGATCGCGTGGCTGATTTGACCACCGACGTTGACAACCACCGCCGACGCCGCCACGAACAGAGGAGTCCACGCCGGATCGGTGAGTGGCGCAATGAGTACCTCGCCGGGCTGGAGCGCGAACGGGTCCGTGGGATCGGTGATGACGCGAGCTCGCCCGCGTACGATGCCGGCGCAGCCCGCGACACCCTGAATGGTTTCACCGACGCCTGCGGTTTGCGCCGACGACGTACCTTTCGTCGGCCATGACGAGATCGGAGGAACGTTTCCATCTTTGATGAAGAAGGGCGGCTCGAGTGTCCAGAGATGTTGCCATTGCTCGTAGCGATCAGCCAGCGTTTGTTTCATCGCGGCGGGGTCGGCGACGAACGATTCCAACTCCGAGTCGAGCAACATGAAGATGTGCTCTGGCCGTGCCAGGTTCGCGGCGGCGACATTGCGGCGTGCCAATTCGAGAAACACCATGCGCCCTTCGTGAACCACACGAACAATGTTGGTCTTCGTGCGTTCTCGGAACCACAACTGGTTGCTGGCGACAAGCGCAGCCTCGAACTGACCGGCGAGTTCCGCGCCGCCGTCGCCCATTGCCGCAAGCTTGGCTCGCACATCGGCGATAGCCGCCAACCGTTGCTCGGCCTTCGCGCTGTTTCGCGCCTTCGGTGATTCGGCATCCGTCTGGAACCGGATTCGGTCGAGAGCACTCAAGGCGATCTCCGGTGCGGTTTCCCACGTCGGTGCGCTGATCTCCCACTCGTTGGGGCCACGGGAGCCGAAGCGCATGACGAAGTCATCCCACCCGGCAAGAAACGCCTTTGCGTCGTCAGTGCCGCTGGCCTGCAGTCGTCCGAGCAGACCGGCGACGCCGCTGTCGAAGGCCGCGGTGAGTTCGGGCGACGCATTCACGCGCCGCGACAGGTCCCACAGCACATAGCTCGGCTCGGCAGAGTCGACCTCGCCGATGCCCGACACGAGCTTCATGGGAACTGACGGGTCGCCGATGGCTTGGCCGACCGCGAACAAAATGCCGGGGGCAACTCCTGAACCGCTGGAGGACAGGGCATGACTCTCGAAGAGCTTCTGCAGCATCGGTTGGGTGGAGCGCGCTCGGGCGACGAGTTCGGCGTCGGACAGGGCGGAGAGGTCCGGACGCTCGGCGCGTAGCGCAATCGTGGCTGCCTTCTCCTCGTCTATTTCAGGCCAGGTGGTCGTGCTCATGAGCCACCCGAGGTGACCAAGGATTTTTTCGGTATAACCGGGTTGTTCATCGTCGGGATGGGCGACGTACTTCGGGACATCGGGATGATCCCCAAAGAACGCCATGTCGAGCTGCTCGACGGTCACGACAGGGTTGCGAACACCCTGCATACGAACATTGGCCAGGTTGATGTAAAAGTAGGCACCGAAGAACCCGATTGCCTCAGGCAGGACAGCGTCGAATTCCGACGCCGCGTAGTTGCCGCTTCGTACGTAACCGTCGCGCCAACCGAAGAGCATGCCCCGCTCCCACGAGAACTGTTGGCCGAGTGGGCTCGCCGGGGTCGGCAGCACTTCGCCAGCGTTTGCGCGGGTGTAGTGCGGCCAGCGGGGACTGGGCGTCCAATCGGTGATCCAACGT
>JANOWU010000062.1:0-3191 GCA_031418035.1 Acidimicrobiia bacterium | reverse complement strand
GCGAACCGCGCCTGTCGCGGGACAGCTGGTACTCGCATCGTTCGCGGCCAGTGCGCTTGCCGAACTCATCGGCATCGATCTCCGGACGGTGCCGGCGGCAAGCGGGCAGCGTCTCGAGCGCGACGACATCGTGGCGCACATCCGATCGCTCATCGCACCCGACGCGCGTCACGGCGCGCCGACGACCGCCTCCAGCACCCCTTCGACCCCTCCAGCCGCGACAGCGAAGTCCGCGTTGCCTGCGCCCACACAGACTCCGACGTCCGTCACGCCTATGACCGGGATGCGCGGCGTGATCGCGTCACGGATGCACGAATCGTTGCGCGAAATGGCACAGCTCACCTTGCACATGGATGTCTCGATGGACGCCGTCGTCAACGACCGGAACTCCCGCAAGAAGAAGGGTGCCGCGCCGGGCTTTACCGACTACGTGATCGCCGCCGCCGCTCGGGCCTTGAAGGAAAAACCGTATGTGAACAGTCAAATCGTCGGCGAAGGTGTTGCGTTCCTTCCCGATGTTCACGTTGGTATGGCTGTGGCGCTCGACAACGGATTGGTTGTTCCGGTCATTCGGAAAACGAACACGCTCGCCATCGAAGACCTCTCCGCCGAAACCACACGCCTGGCTACAGCAGCGCGAGACGGAAAGCTGAAACTGGCCGAACTCGAAGGTGGAACGTTCTCGGTGACGACCCTCGGCATGTACGGCGTCGACGGCTTCACGCCGGTCATCAATCCACCGAATACTGCGATTCTCGGTGTGGGACGCCTTCGCGACGAGGTCTCCTGGACCACCGCCAACAAGGTCCAGAAGGTCCAACGCCTCACGCTGAGTCTGACCTGGGATCACCGGGCCTTCGACGGCGCCCCGGCCGCCGAGTTTTGTGCTCGCGTGAAGGAGTTACTTGAGTCACCGACGGAAATCGTCGGGTGAGTGACTCCCAGCGACCACAATAGGGGGATGCTCTCCGCGAAGTTCTCGTTCAAGCAGGCCCTGGGAACCATCGCCATGGCGTCGATTCTTGGAGGTCTCAGCGCATGTTCCGGCTCCGATGGGGACGATGCACGCGAGACTGTTGCGGCGACCGACGCGGTCGAAACCACGGCCGACGGATCCGTTGTCCCCACCTCGCCGTCCGTCTCGATCGTCGAGGTCGACCCCGAAGACACGACCCCCTCGGGAGTCGTGCCGAGCACAACGAGTGCGTCCACATCGTCTCCCGAAACGCCGGCAACGGTCCCCCAGCTCAAGGAGGACTGCAAACCGTTGGCCAGTGCCTATGACAACGTGAAGAGCACCTGGTCCGTCGTGCAGCTCACCGTGGAGTCAAAGGGACAGGTCGGAAAGTCCTTCGACGCCACTCAGATCGCGTCGTTCAAACGTGACCTGGCAGCGCTGAGAAAGGCGCTCGCTGGCACGAGCACCGCAACGACAGCACTTGCCACCATCGAGCGTGGCTATGCGGCGACGATCGAGGGGGACCGCTTCAAGGACCCGAAAGGGAAGGCAGCATTCGACGAGTTCGTGAAATCGGCGACCGATTTCGCCGCAACGCAGAAGGCGCTGGGCGATGCGCTGCGCAAGCAGGGCTGCGTCGTCGTTGGTTGAGCGTTGGTTGAGCGTCGTCCGTTGAGCGTCGTTGGTTGAGCGCTGGCCCAGCCTAGGAGGCGGGCCGTCGAGCGTAGGTCGGGGCAAGGTTTCCGTTCTCGTCGCGCACGTCGAACTCACGTGAAATATCTTCGACCCACTGAATCGTCCCCGTTCGTGCCATGAGGTCCGGCGCGGTGGCCAACGTGGAGATTGTTCGACCGACGATGAGGGGCGTCTGCGAGGTCGACAGGTCGGTTCCTCGCTTGGACGACCACTCGACGATGAACTCCGTTGCCACACTTCCCGGATACAACGACACGCAGGCCACATTCTTCGGGTGCAGCTCGATACCCATGTCGGCGCTCAGACGATCGAGGCTCGCCTTGCCCGCCCCGTACGACGAGGAGAAGTGGTAGCTCTGGCCGCCCGGCGACGACACATTACAGATGAATCCAGGGTTCTCATGGGTGGGATTCGCGGCGAACAGCAACGGGGCAGCATGCCAACTGGCGACGTAATGCGCACGACAACCGATGCCCACCTGGTCATCCCAAATGGAGATGGGGTGGTCCCAGAAGCCGCCGCCCCATGCCGGTGGATTCGGAATCTTGTACACGTTGTTCACGAGGACGTCGAGACGTCCGTGATCGTTACGTACACGTTCGAAGAGTTTTGCGATTTGGTCGTCGTCGCCATGATCGACCTGAACCGCAATGCCGACTCCTCCCGCCTCGTTGACCATGTCGGCGCTTCGCTCGATGGAGAGCTCACCGCCGCCCGTGGTACGGCCTGTCACGTACACCGTGGCCCCACGCTCCGCGAATGCGATAGCTGCGCCGCGGCCGATCCCGCGGCTCGATCCGGTAACGACGACGATGTTTCCTTCGAGGTCCTTGGTTGACGTGTGTGGTGTTGGCATACCTCCACATTGGCGCACAGAGCCGTTCTCGGCAAAACTAACCGCGCGGTTAGTTCGGTCTTCGCGTCGTCGAGCCGGTAGCCTGTCGTTCGAACCACCTCGTTGATTTCCGTCTTCGAATGTCTGGAGCACTGTCGTGAATGCACCCACTGGAACACCGACCTCACCGGCTGCGGAGATTTCGACAGGGACTCACGTCGACGAAAGCGTGACGCTGCTGCGGGACCTGACGCGCCGCAACGTTCGACATTCCGTCGAGGGAACGGTGCCGCTGGCCGACGGTATTGTCCGTGTTCCGGCGAAGAACTATTACGACCCCACGCGGTGGGCGTTGGAAATGGACCGTATCTTCAAGCGAGTCCCGTTGGTTCTCGGATTTTCGACCGAACTGTCGACACCGAATTCCTACAAGGCCACGGAGGCGGTTGGAATACCAATACTTCTCACTCGCGATGGCGACGGCACGCTGCGTTCCTTCGCCAACGTCTGCAGCCATCGCGGAGCGGTGATCGTGCCCGAGGGCTCCGGCACCGGTCGACGATTCTCCTGCCCGTATCATGCGTGGACGTATGACGTGCAGGGCGACCTGGTCGGGATACTCGACAAGGCAAACTTCGGCGAGATCGACATGTCCTGCCACGGACTCACGCCGCTACCGGTGTTCGAGCGCGCCGGCATCAT
>JANOWU010000061.1:0-10263 GCA_031418035.1 Acidimicrobiia bacterium | reverse complement strand
CCGACCAACTCAACACCTGGCCAATTCGACTCTCACGCCTCGAACGCGGACTCACCCACAACACTGCCCTAGCCACCCGCTACCAAACCTGGCTGAGCACCCAAAAAGCCGCTTGACAACGATAGGAGCATCAGTTTTCGGCCCGGCAGAAAGGAATTCGAAAAGTATTCGAAAGATTTTTTGAGGACAGATTTCGATGCTCCTAGCGGGGACATCGATACAACGTGCACATACGTGTTTCTTGAGGTGAGCGGAACAAGCAGCTGTCGAGACGACACCTCTGCGCGAGGATCGGATACGCGGGGAAGCCGCGTGGTAATCACTCGGCGGCGAGTTGAACGACTCAGTCCGAGAACCACCTCCGCAGGCCGGAGGGTGAACAGCAATACTATGCGCGCTGAGCACCCCGCACGAGGCGTCCGGGACGCTCGTCGTTCACGACACCGTCTTCGACGGTGACCGTGCCGCTCTTGATCGTGGCCCGATACCCAACGGCCTCCTGCAGCAACCGAGTGCCACCCGCGGGAAGGTCCGATACAAGATGCGGAGGACGCAACGCAAGGCGATCAAGATCGATCAGGTTGATGTCGGCAAGGTAACCCGGGGCCAGCACGCCACGGTCATGCCACCCGACATGCGCGGCAGTGCGTTGCGTCTGACGATGCACGATCTGCTCCAACGCAATACCCTCACCACGGGTGCGGTCGCGTGTCCAGTGCGTCACCGCAGTGGTCGGGTACGTGCCATCGCTGATCGCGTTGCAGTGCGCACCGGCATCGGACAGACCGAAGAGCGACACCGGCGACGTCATCATTTCGCGGATGTCGTCGAGATTGCCATGTGCGTAGTTCATCAGCGGGATATAGAGGAGGCGACGACCCTCGTCTTCGAGCAGCATGTCGTAGAGCTGCTCGCGCACATCACGTCCTGCGCTCCGGGCCAGACCAGCGACGCTGTGCTCCGGCGTCGGCTCGTAGTCCGGTGGATCATTCTGTGGGTACATACGATCGAAGCCCATTGCGATGAGCCCGGGGAAGTCCTTGACCACGAGTGCGCGGTGTTCGGCAATGATCGCGTCGCGCACCTCGGTGCGACGCATCGTGGCCACACGCTCGGCCAACGAGAGGTTCTGAATCCCCTTGTATGTGCGGCAGAACCGCAGCGGGTTCGCCGAGGCTGTGAGCCCGATGAGCACACCGAGCGGACGCACCCCCACCTGGGCACGCGCCGTTGCACCATTCGCGTTCCAGCCCTCGATGGCGTGAAGGAGTTCGCGGAACCTGTTCGGTGCCTGATCGTTCTGCTGCACCGTGAAGCTCATCGGGCGACCGAGCTCCGTGGCCATGCGACCGAGCAGCGCAAGCTCACGCTGCACAAGATCATCATCGATCGACTGGTACACATCGCTGATGAGCTGCACCACGCCGGTACCGGCACGACGCAGCGCCGACGCCACGCCCAGCACCTCGTCGGCCGCAGCGTTGAGCGTGCCAATCTGTTGTCCCGTGCTCGTGCGATGGGCCCACGTGCGCGACGTGGTGAAGCCCAACGCGCCGGCCCGAATTCCCGCCTCGCAGAGCTGCGACATCATGTCGATCTCGTCGGCGTTGGCCACGGCCATGTTGTCGGCGCCACGATCGCCCATCACGTAGGTGCGCAGGGCCGCGTGGGGCACCTGAGTGCCGACGTCGAGCGTCCACCGGCGGGAGTCGAGCACATCGAGATACTCGGTGAAGTGCTCCCAGCCCCACGTCATGCCTTCGGTCAGGGCCGTACCCGGGATGTCCTCGACACCCTCCAGCAGCTCGATGAGCCACGCGTGACGATCCGGACGCGCGGGGGCGAATCCCACGCCACAGTTGCCGACGACCACGGATGTGACCCCGTTCGTCGACGAGGGTGCGAGTACGGGATCCCAGGTGATCTGCCCGTCGTAGTGGGTGTGGATGTCGACCCAACCCGGTGTAATCGTGAGCCCCTCGGCATCGATGGTCCGACGTCCCTGGCCCACATCAGCGCCCACGGCCACGATGCGATCGCCATCGACGGCCACATCGGCGCGCACTGAAGCGGCACCGGTGCCGTCCACCACGGTTCCTCCACGGATCACGAGATCATGCACAGCTGCCTCCTGGAACGTATGCGACCCCCTATCGTCCCATGTCAGCGCCTCACGCCAAAAATCGGGCGTGGCGTTCTTGGTCGTTTTGTCGCTCCAGGAGCGACAAAGTCACCAAGTACGGTGAGACGGGAACCAGATACTGCCCCAGCATCGTCATAAGAGTCATACAGATCGACGACCCAACTGGTCGATCTTCCCAGCACCCCGACAAGACGAGGCGTTTCATGAAGCAGTCCAAGATCACGATTGTTGCCCTGGTGACTTCGCTCGGCATCGCTCTCGGCGCGTGCACGAGCACACCCGCCCCGTCTACGAACGCGCCGAACGCGGGGAGTGACCCGACCGACGCCGCGCCCGACACCACAGGAGACACCGACCCCACAGGAGACACCGTGCCCGACGTCGTGGCCACACCAGCGAAGCTCGGGCCCGCCCCACGCCTCTTCACGGTGAGTCTGAGCGAAGGCGTCTTGCCAAAGGTCACGGCCAACGCCACCCCGGTCACGAACGGGACCGAGCTCGACCCCGCCCGGCTCAAGGAACTCATAAGCAGACTTCCGAAATGGGAGGACCCGAGCGCGTTGGCGACGCCGTTCAAGTGGCCGACGCAGTCGAGACCGCGTCCTCGAACAGGCACCACCGTCGAGAAGACGTTCCCACCGACAACGGGGCCCGCCGCGCCCGCAACAGACAACGGGCCGCTGAAGGTGCTGCGGATTCAGCCGGAGGGGAACGTTCCGATCGCGCCCTACCTCGCCGTCACCTTCAACCAGCCGATGGTCCCGGTGGGTACCGTTGCGCAGCTCACGCCTGCGGAATCGCTGGTGAAACTCACACCCGAGGTACCCGGACGATGGCAGTGGATTGGTACGCGTACGTTGCGTTTCGACGTTGATCCCGGGGCGAAGGTCGACCGTTTGCCAATGGCCACGACGTTCACCGCGACCGTCCCGGCCGGCACGAAGTCCGCAACCGGTTCCACGCTCGAAACACCCGCGACGTTCACCTTCACGACACCGGCACCAATCGTGGAATCGTTCGTGCCCACCGGCGAGAGCCTCAAGCTCGACCAGGTATTCGTCGCACAGTTCGATCAACGAGTGGATCCCGCCACCGTGCTGCGGACGTTGTCCTTGAAGGCGAATGGTTCCAGTGTTCCACTGCGTCTTGCCACCAAGGAAGAGATCGCCGCCGACGACGGCGCAAAGAGCTACGTGGCCAACGCCAAGGAAGGACGATTCGTGGCGTTTCGTCCCGAGACCAAGCTGGCGACGGGCGCCACGCTGAACATCGAGATCGCGGCAGGTACCGCGTCGGCTGAGGGTCCGAACAAGACCTTGACCCCGCAGACCTTCTCGGGACGTACCTATGGTCCCCTCGACGTCGTGGCTCTGCGTTGCAACTGGGGCGACGAGTGCTACCCCGGAACCGGGTTGTACGTGGAGTTCACCAACCCCCTTGACCCGAAGGCCCCCGGTTCGAAGGACGCCAACATCACCGTCGAGCCGCAGATCCCTGGCCGAATTGTCCGCGTTGACGGCGCAGTGAACATCGAAGGTGCGACAAAGGCGCGCACGACCTACACGGTCACCCTGCCGGCAACGCTGACGGATGTGTTCGGTCAGACGCTCGGCAAAGCCGTGACCAAGACGATCACCATCGGCAAGGCACGGCCCTCTCTGCGTTCTCTCGAAGCGGTAACAACCCTCGATCCCTTCGTGACGACACAGAAGCTATCTGTACTTACGACAAACCAGAAGCAATTCCGAGTGCGTGTGTTCGAAGCTGATCCGTCGAAGTTCGCCGAGTACCTGCAATATCTCGAACGGCGAGATGATCCCGCAGTGCGAGTGCCGACCTGGCGGCTCCTTTCCGACGCAAGAGTTTCGCCGAACGCCGACAATGATGCGACCGTCGAAACCTCACTCGACCTGAGCGGACCCCTCCAGGCCAAACCAGGCCAGGTCATCGTTCTGGTTGAGCCCGTCCCTGCAGTCTCACCCCGGAGTGACAACTACTGGGAGAACCGACCGATGATCACCTGGGTACAGAGCACGAACATCGCGCTCGACGCGTTCGCGTCGGGTGACTCCGCTCGCCTGTGGGCAACCGACCTTCGTACCGGCGCAGCGATCGAAGGGCTCACCGTGCGGGCGTCGTACGGACCGAGTGCCAGAACGGCCAGCTCGGGGATCGCGACGCTCCCCCTTTCGCCCAGTGCGCAGGGACGAGAGTTCTACGCGGCGACAGGCGGAGCCGAAACCTTCATTCTTCCGGCGAGCTTCCCGTCGACGACCGCAACCACCACTCTGCGATGGTTCATGTTCGACGACCGCCAGATCTACCGGCCCGGAGAGACGATCAACGTCAAGGGCTGGGTTCGCCTGTTCGACGCAAATACAGGTGCACTTACGATTGGGAAGTCGCGAACCGCATCGTATGTGATGACCGACGCCAACGGCATCGAGTTGGCCAAAGGGTCGGCAAACATCGGCGCACTCGGCGGTTTCGACATCACGGTCCCGATACCCGACACAGCCAACGTCGGACCCGCCTACCTGCAGTTCCAGCCGACCGGCGCCGCCGAGGATGAGGCCACCGGCCAGCACTCGTTTCAGATCGCCGAGTTCCGACGACCGGAGTTCGAGGTGAAGGTCGAACCGATCACCGCAACACCATTCGTGAGCACCAGCCCGGTGACCATGTCGGCCAAAGCGTCGTACTACGCCGGCGGACCACTCCCCAATGCTCCGGTCGAGTGGGCGGTGTCGACGAGTGAAACAACGTTCTCACCCGTTGGTTGGGATGGCTACACCTTCGGTGTGTTCCGCCCGTGGTGGCTGTTCGACGGTCCCTTCGGCAGCGGCCGCTTCGGCGAGTCGTCGAGGCCGTTCCCTGGCGGCGAGCAACAGGTAAAGACGTACCGAAGCATCACGAACGCCGACGGAACACGTGCCCTACAGCTCGACTTCACCGGCGAAAACGGTGTGCTCCCCGACCTCCCCGTGTCGGTCAACGTGGCCGGCACCGTGACGGACGTAAACCGCCAGGCATGGTCCGATCAGCGCGACATCCTGGTGCATTCCGCCAATCAATATGTTGGCTTACGGTCTGACCGTTCGTTCGTGCGACAGGGCGACCCGCTCAACGTCGAGGCCGTGGCCACCGACATCGACGGTAAGGCAATCTTCGGCGCGAAACTCGAAATCGTCGCCGGCCTCCTGCGCTCGGACTATGTGAACGGGAAGCTCGTGGAAACGGTGATCGACCCGCAGACCTGTGCAGTCACGACCGCGTCGGCGGCGGGGAAGTGTGCATTCAACACACCCGCCGGTGGTCAGTACCGAATCAGCACGACCATCACCGACGCACAGGGTGGACGCAACCGCACGGAGTTGTCCGTTTGGGTCAGCGGTGCTGAAGCACTCCCCGCACGCAACGTCGAACAGGAGACCCTGACGCTGATCCCCGACAAGAAGGAGTACGGCGCCGGTGACACTGCGAAGGTGCTCGTGCAGGCTCCGTTCGCGAACGGTGAAGGAATGGTCGTGATCACGCACGGCACCGGCATCCGGGAAACGAAGCGTTTCAGTGCACAAGACGGAAGTGCGATCGTCGACATCGCTATCACCGAAGCGGACGTACCGAACCTCAACCTCTCGATCGAAGTCGTCGGCAATGCAGACCGGTCGGGGCTCGACGGCAAGAAGGTTGCCGGTGCGCCGAAGCGGCCCGCCTACGCCGTCGGTTCGCTTCGCCTGTCGGTCCCGCCGGTGCAGCGGACGCTCAAGGTCACGGCAAAGCCCGCCTCCAGTGAATTGGCACCGGGCGCCAAGACGACGGTCGACGTGACTGTCAACGATCCGTCGGGAGCGCCGGTCAAGGACGCAGAGTTCGCAGTGGTCGTTGTCGACGAAGCCGTATTGGGACTGACCGATTACAAACTCGCGAACCCGATTGAGTTCTTTTACCCCACGGCGTATGGGTCGCTGATGAGCGCCTTCGGACGTCAGCAGGTGCGACTCGTCGATCCCAACACGGTGTCGGCCGGGCCCGCGAGCGCTAACGAAGCGGCGCCCAGCTTCACCGGCGACTCCTCCGACCTGGCTGTTGAGAGCTCAGCCGTCGGTAGGGCAGCTCCCGCTCCGGCAGCGAAACTCCAGTCGGAGCGTTTCTCCGGCGGCCAAGCCGGTCCGGCCATCCAGATCCGCTCCAAGTTCGACGCACTTGCGTTGTTCCAGCCAACCGTGATGACCGACGCCAGCGGTAAGGCGTCGGTCGAGGTCACACTTCCCGACAGTCTCACGCGTTACCGGGTCATGGTCGTGGCCACGAGCGGCTCGGATCGCTTCGGCACCGCCGAAAGCAACATCACTGCGCGCTTACCTTTGTCGGTGCGACCGTCGGCACCACGCTTCTTGAACACCGGAGATCAGTTCGAGTTTCCGGTCGTGTTGCAGAACCTGGGGAAGATCCCGATGAGCGTGGACGTCGTGATCCAAACCGCGAACCTCGACGCCACCGGTGCGGTGAGCCGCAAGGTCACGGTACCGGGCGATGACCGCATCGAGGTGCGTTTTCCGATGAAGGTCCGGGCAGCCGGTACCGCCCGGGTACGCGTGAGCGGATTCGGCGAGACAGCGTCGGACTCGACTGAAGTCTCCATTCCCGTGTTCACTCCGGCAACAGCCGAGGCATTCGCCACGTACGGCAGCATCGAGAACGGCAGCATCCGACAACCTCTCTTGGCGCCCAAGGACGTGGTCGATACCTTCGGTGGGCTCGACATTTCAACGTCGTCGACGTCGCTCCAGGCACTCACCGACGCCCTTCTCTACATCGATTCGTACAGATACGAATCCAGTGACGCCTACGCCTCGCGCATCATGGCGATCAGTGCTCTTCGCAGCGTCCTCAAAGACTTTGCAACCGAAGATCTTCCTTCGGAATCAGAGCTCAATGCGGCCGTCGAACGTGACATCGCCGGACTGGTCGGTCTTCAGAACGACGACGGTGGTTGGTCATACTGGCGACGCTATGACCGAACCGAGCCGTACAACACGGTGCAGGCCGCGCATGCGTTGGTGTTGGCAAAACAAGCCGGATATGCCGTACCCGAAGGCACGCTCCAACGGGCGCTGGAAGCACTCACCGAAATCGAGGAGTACATACCGGACTATTACGGCCAACAGAGTCGAGACACGATCCGGGCCTATGCGCTCTGGACACGATCCTTGAGTGGTCAACGCGATCCCGGAAAGGCCGCTCGCTTGTTCGCCGAGCGTGGCGACAAACTCAACCTCGATGCGTTGGCATGGATCTGGAGTTCGCTCGATTCACCGACCGCCAAGGCGCAGGTCGAACGTACGATCACCAATCGTGCCGTCGACACGGCAGGTGCCGTTTCATTCACCAACGACTACACCGATGCGGACTACGTGACCCTCAACAGCGACCGTCGCACCGATGCCATCGTTCTCGATGCGTTTATTTCGAATGCACCCAAGAGCGACCTCGTCGAAAAGGTGGTGGCGGGCCTCCTCGCCAACAAGACCAAGGGGCGATGGAACAACGCGCAGGAGAACACGTTCGCCCTTCTCGCCTTCAAGCGCTACTACGACACCTACGAATCGGTGACCCCCAACTTCGTCGCCCGAGCGTGGGTGGGCAACCAGTTCGCCGGAGAGCACGCGTTCAAGGGACGCACCACCGAGCGGTCAAACATACGTGTACCTATGAAAGCACTGGTGGACGGAGGGGCTCAGGACCTTGTCGTCGCCAAGGACGGCAGCGGTCGCCTGTACTACCGCATCGGGTTGCGCTACGTTCCGGCCGATCTGAAGCTCAAGGCCCTCGACCGTGGCTTCGTGGTCGACCGGCTGTACGAGGGCGTCGACAACAAGTCCGACGTGACACGCGATAGCGACGGCACCTGGCGGATCAAAGCGGGGGCCAAAGTTCGGGTCAAGCTCACGATGGTGGCCGAAAGCCAGCGGACCCATGTTGCGCTCATCGATCCGCTCCCGGCAGGACTGGAGGCACTCAACCCGGCGCTTGCCGTCACGCAACCGGTGGTAAGCGACGGTGCCGACAGTAGTGATCAGCCGACTACCCGCTGGTGGTGGGGAACGTGGTGGGACTTCCAACAGTTCCGCGACGACCGCAGCGAAGCGTTCTCCACGCTGCTGCCGGCCGGCGTGTACGACTACAGCTACATCGCACGGGCCACGACGCCGGGTTCGTTCGTCGTGCCTCCCACTCGAGCCGAGGAGATGTACGCCCCCGAAACCTTCGGCCGGACGTCGAGCGACACGGTCATCGTCGTTCCGTGACCACGTCGTACGCCCACACCCCCGATTAGGGTTGGCGCGTGAGTTCTCCGATGTTTGATGTTGTGGTGGTGGGCGCCGGCCCGGCCGGCGCCGCTGCCGCGCTTTCCTTGGCCAAGGTCGGGCGTTCCGTATGCCTCCTCGAACGCGGTCCGTTTCCGGGTTCGAAGAACATGTACGGAGGGGTGATCTACGGACGCATTCTCGATCAGCTTGTTCCGAACTGGTGGGACGAGATTCCCGTGCAGCGCTGGATCACCCGTCGGGGCACGATGCTGCTCACCGAGCATCAAAGCCTGTGCATCGACTATCGCACGACCACGTGGGGGAAGCCGCCGTACAACGGTTTCACGGCGTTCCGTCCCGATTTCGATCAATGGTTTGCGCAGAAGGCGGTCGATGCCGGAGTCACACTGATCACGTCGACCACCGCGAAAGGATTGGTGCGCAACGAACGCGGCCATATTGCAGGTGTACATACGGATCGCGATGGCGACGTGACTGCGAACGTCGTCATCGCCTGCGACGGCGTGAACTCGTTCCTCGCGAAAGAGGCGGGCCTCTATACCCATGGCGGCTCGGAGAACTTCACACTCGGCGTGAAGGAGGTACTGGCGTTACCTCGCCACGAGATCGAAGCACGCTTCGGTGTCACCGGCGACGAGGGTGCCGACTTCGAGATCGTCGGCGGCACGAAAGGGATCGCCGGCGGCGGCTTCGTCTACACGAACCGCGACACCGTATCCATCGGCGCCGTACTTTCCCTCGACGGGCTGGCGAAGGCGGGGGTGCGTCCGGAGGAGGTCATCGCAGGCCTGAAGAGCCACCCGTCGATCGCACCCTTGGTCGATGGTGGGGAGGTCAAGGAATACGCCGCTCACCTCATCCCGGAGGGTGGCTACAACATGATGCCGACGTTGTTCACCGATGGCATGTTGGTGTGTGGCGACGCTGCCGCCATGTGCCTCGCGGCGGGCCTGTGGCTCGAAGGCGTGAACTACGCGATGGGTTCCGGAATGGCGGCCGCCAAGACCGCACACGAGGCTCTGCGTCGTAGCGACTATTCCGCACAATCTCTGCGCGCCTATAAAGATGACCTCGACAAGAGTTGGGTGCTCGTCGATCATCGCAAGGTTTCCCGCGCGGCGCACTTTCTGCTCAGCGAACGCGTGCAGGATCGCTACCCGCGCCTCGCCTGCGATCTCATGGAGCAACTGTTCACGGTCGAGAATCCGAAGCCCAAGCGCGGTGCGCTGAAGATCTTGCGGCCGTTGCGCAAGAAGTACGGCATCGGTTATCGCGACCTCGCCGCCGATGGGCGAGACGCCGCCAAGACATTCGGCTGACGCGCGACACCGCTCGACGCGGCAAGGTTGGCGCCAGCGTGCCAGGGTGTGCGCCACAGCACCGCACGTTGACCACATCCTGGCGCTGTGGCGCCAATCCGTGGATCAGGCGGGCTTTGCTACCCGACGTGCGCGGCGAAGAACTCCAGCGTGCGCGTCAGCGTAAGGTCGCGTGACGCGGGGTCAAAGCTCCCACGTTGGTCGCAGTTGAAGCCGTGCTGCGCACCGTAGACGTGGATCGTCGCCGTCGGCCAGGCTGCCTGCATCTTTGCGATGTCTTTGTTGGGATTGTGTGGTCCTGGTCGCCGAAGTGAAACATCATCGGCGCCGTCGGCTGTCGATCCGCGAAGTTCACGGTGCCCGTGCCGTAGTAGCTCACCGAGGCATCGACGGTCGGTGGAGTTGCAAAACCGACACCCGTCACGACGACGCCACCCCAGCAATACCCGACGCAGCCCACCTTGGT
>JANOWU010000060.1:0-10243 GCA_031418035.1 Acidimicrobiia bacterium | reverse complement strand
CATTCGGCTTGCTTGCCGGACACGAGTTGTTTGCCCGCATTCTTGACAAGGCACTTCCTGCCCTTCTGACCATCGAGGAGGGCTGCAGCGGGCAGGAAAACAATCTTCTGTGCGCTTAGCTGAGTTTTACGTAGTCGTTCGCAAAATCGTACTCACCGGTTCATGAACCTGTCTGTGTTCGAGGTTCACGACCAGGCCGGAACTCGGCCAGCGATCCGTGCGGTAGCCAGTGGTTGCCTCCCATCGACCGAACCCGATGGAATCAGATCGCCACTCGGACGCCGGCTCGACGCTCGGATCTAATTGGGGAAGACGGTTGTTGCTTCGGCGTTCACTAGTGCGGACCCCGCTCTGTCCTATCCACCGGGACCCGGGGCGTTTCTGAGAATGAGGCGATGCGAACACGGTACGAATTTTTTGGTCAGGGACAGCAGAGTCCGCGACCACCGGTGTTGCCCCCGGATACCTACTGATAACTGTTCCTGCAAGTGGGGAGGGAGCTCGGATCTCTAGGACGCCGGAAACCCTGCGACCTTAGCCTCCGCTCTCCCAACGTGTGCAGGTCTGGGGGTCCTGAAGGTCTCCCTGAGTAGCGGCGGCGGTGTGCACAAACCCGCTTAGCTCGTGACCGGAAGGAGCGTCGTACGAAGGTGCTCCTCCAGACCTCGACAGACGATCGTCATGGAGTCGACGTCAAAGCCGACGGGTCGGTCGATTCGTAGATGTATCGTTACACAACGAACGCCTCGGCGTGCTCCCCCAGCACACACGAGACATCGAACTCTGCGTTCGCCCGACGAGTGCATTCAGCTTGGACTTGTTCCCTGACAGCCGGGGGAATCTTCTTCCCTAGTTTCGAAATGTCGTGGCCTTTCGCCGACGATCCAATCGACATCAGCTCGGCCTTGAGCGAGAGTTCCGCCGCAAACCCCGATCAGAACAGGCACCGGCCACGACAACCGAAGCGCTGTTTTGTCGGGGTTACCGGACCGAACTGTTCCAACGGCTTGCGCGGCCAGGTGATCTGCCGCATCGAGGAACGCCGTGCCTTGGTCAAACACCTTCGGCCAACGTTGGCTTGCTTCGCTTGTCATCTTCCACTCTGGCCGATCGAACGTCCTTCGCCTCCGTCGAACCCTCAGTCTCCGGTAGAAACGGCACCAAACATGGCACCGTGGATTCAGACTCAACTTGCAACAGAATTGCGACGGCACAATCACCGCAGGTCAGCGGGCATATTCGCTTTGCGCGTTCGGAGGGATTCGAACCCCCAACCTTCTCATCCGTAGTCCTCTCCGACTCGGTATCCGGTGCTGTCCGGGGGTGTCACCGAGTGTCCTTTGGCGACCGCGATCGGCGTGGATTTCGGGCTCGCGGCCAACCGGGAGTGACCGTTCTTGGCTTCCTCGCCTTCAACTTCACCCACCCCAGGTCGGGACGGTCGAGGACTTCAGCGGAGCGATTTGCTCCTCTGCCACTCATAGGCGCCACGAAGAAGGCCGCTCGACAACAACGCGGTTCCTCGTGGGACGTGTGGAGACGAATCAGCCCGCCAGAGGCGAACCAAGGATCACGCCATCCTCGCAGGCACGGATCAACCATGTCGTCGGCTACCTCGATGCACGGTCGACGCGCATTCAGACAACGGGGCACCGTGACCCGGACGTCAACGCGGCCCACCAGGGTGCATTCACGGCGAACGAGTCGACCACAGGCCGGATCACCATTCTCACTCTTCGTCGGGGAGAGTTGACCCTCCGACCCCACCGCTGACAGCATTTTGACAGTCCGATCTGGGATGCTGTCTGGACGCAGTCGAAGGGGGCCAATGGTGATCACGATCCAACTGCTCGGCCCGATCGGTGCGATGCGTGACGGCCAGGCACTCGAACTCCCCGGCGCTCAAGGGCGGGCGCTGTTAGCCGTTCTCGCCTTGGACCCCGGTCGAACTCACCCGATCGCCGATATCGTCGATGCACTTTGGCCCGACGAACCCTTGCCGAAGGATCCCCGCAACGCGGTCCACACGCACGCATCGCGGCTGCGGAAATGTCTCGGCGAGGCCACCTTGCTTGCCCGCGACGGCGGGTATGCACTCGACGTCGCCGCACGCCAGGTCGACGTGGGTGTATTCAACGCGCACCTCTCCGAAGCCGCCGACCCTTCATGCCCGACAATGCGGCGATACGAGTTGTACAACTTAGCGCTGAAGCTGTGGCGTGGCGAGGCGCTCACAAGCCTCGATCATCTGCTGTGGGCGCGCGCCCGACGGGTCAATCTCGCAGAACGTCGGGCCGAAGCCGCGGACGAGTGGGCGGTCTGCGCGATTGCTCTCGGACGCGCGGCGGAGACCGTTGCGGGACTCACAGCCGCGTGCGGGCGCGAGCCACTGCGCGAGTCCACGCACCGCGTCCTGGCAACCGCGTTATATCGCAGCGGCCGTCAAGCCGAGGCGTTGCAGGTATTCCAAGTGTTTCGAGGTCGCTTGGCCGAAGAACACGGATTGGAGCCAAGCGGTCGGTTCGTCTCGCTCGACCGTGCCATTGCTTGCGACGCCTTGGTGGACAGTGGTGAATTGGGCGAGCTACGCGGATGGACCCTCCACGAGCGCATCGGAGAAAGCAAACGAGGTGTCGTGTATCGCGCCACGCACCAGGCTGTCGGGCGTGAGGTTGCGCTCAAGGTGATCCCAGCATCGTTGGCTGATCACCCGGAGTTCGTACGCTCCTTCGACCGCGTGCATCGAAGCGTCGTGGCATTGGAGCATCCGAACATCGCGCCGCTCTTTGACTACTGGCGCGAGCCGGGATCAGCGCGCGTCGTCACGAAGTTTTTCCGCAGGGGTTCGCTAGCTGATCCGGGCATCGACGAGTCTGACGTTGTCCCACGCGTCCTTGCTGACGTTGGTGCTGCGCTGCATGCCGCTCACTCCGTTGGTGTGAGTCACGGCAGCGTGAGCGCGTCGAATGTCTTCCGAGACGGCGGCGCCTTTGTGCTCGGCGATTTCTCTGCTTTCCACAGTTACCATGGGAAGCGCGGAGAGTTCGGCCGTGACATTCGGGCATTCGCGGCACTCCTCCTTCGGCTCATCCGCAACGAGTTGGGCGCCCCGACTCGTATGAATGGGGGCCATCGCGACGCGGTTGAGGTCCTTGAGCGCGTCGCAGCGGGGGATGGTTCGGTCTCGTTCGCCGGCGTAGACGAGTTCGCCGCAGAGATCGCACAGCGACTGAGCGTCAGTTCGACACGATTGAGCCAACGCGCGATTCGTAACCCGTACAAGGGTCTGCTGGCATTTCAAGAGGCGGATTCGGCCGACTTCTTTGGTCGCGACCTGTTAGTGGAACATCTCCTTCAGCGAATTCGCTCTGCCGACGTGATGCGGCTGCTGAACGTCGTCGGCCCGTCTGGCTCCGGGAAGTCCTCGGTGGTTCGAGCCGGTCTGCTCCCGAGGCTCCGGGCCGGCTCGCTGACCGGGTCGCAGGACTGGTTCGTGACGACGATGTCGCCCGGTCCGACCCCTCATCTCGCGATGGAGAATGCGCTTGTTGCCGTCGCGACGAGACGAGTCGAGGGTCTGGCCGACGCGCTGACGCGCGACGAGTGCTCCTTCGACCACGCCGTGCGGGAGGTCATGGCCGGGCGAGCAGGTGATCTTCTGCTCGTGATCGATCAGTTCGAAGAGTTCTGGACCTTGTCGGACGAACGCCTTGCTCACAAGGTCCTCGACGCGGTGATGTACGCGTTGCAGACAACAGGTTCAAGCTTGAGGGTCGTTACTACGCTGCGCGCTGACTACTTCGACGGACCGATGCGCCATCCCGGGCTCGCAGCGACTCTGGAAGCTTCGACGGTCGTCGTCCCGCCACTCGGACCGGCCGCACTGAGCGCGGCAATCACCGGTCCAGCTGCCGGTGTTGGCGTAACGCTCGATCCTGGCCTCGTTGCCAGAATCCTCGGAGACGTCATCGGCCGACCCGGCGAACTTCCACTGCTCCAGTATGCGCTCACGCAACTTTTCGATCAACGCTCCGGCACGCGAATCAGTGAACGCGCATACGACATGATCGGAGGTTTGACGGGCGCTGTTGCGAGGCGGGCCGAAACGATCTATAGCGGACTCACCGGCGAGCAACAGCGCGTTACCCGGCAATATTTCACGAGGCTGGTGACCCTGCACGACTCTGGGGCCGAGACGAGCCGTCGTGTCCGTAGATCAGAACTTGGGTCCGCCGAGGCGCTAGACCCGGTCGTGCAGCGCTTCGGCGCCGACCGGCTCCTGGCGTTCGACCGCGATCCGCACTCACGCGAGGGAACTGTGGAGATCGCTCACGAGGCGCTTCTTCACGAATGGCCGAGGTTGAGGGCGTGGATCGACGATGACCGTGAGGATCTGCGGCGCGGCCAGAAATTGGACGATGCGGCGACGCGCTGGGTCGCCGCCGGACGCGAAGACGAGGACCTGCTCACGGGCCGGCGGCTCACGTCTGTTCTCGAATGGATCAGTGAGCACAATCCGGAGTTGACCGTGGCGGTGCAGGAGTTCCTCGACGCCTCGACAAACCAACATGACGAGGCTATGGCGCGCGAACAACGGCGCGCGGCGGAGCTTGAACGACTCGTCACGCAGCTGGAGTGCGAACGTCTGCGCGCTGATGATGAGCGTGCGGTAGCCGAGACGAGACGGCTCGCCTTGCAGGCAGGCTCACTGGTCGGGGTGGATCGGGCGCTCAGCCTGCTGGTGGCAGTGGAGTCCCACCGCCGTGCCCCTGCGACGCCCGACGCTCGTGGCGCGCTGCTGCGAACCCTCGTCGGCTGCGGACCGGTCCTTCGCCATTTCCCTGCACTCGGCCATGTGCTCGCGATCGGCTGGATCAAGGACCTTCTTGCGGTGGTAACGCCGACGCACGTTCTGATCGTGTCCCCCGACGGTGAAGTTCTTTCGAGCCTCGGGCTCCCGGTTCCAGCCCGGACCACCCTTCCTCGGGTCGCCATCAACGGAACTGCGGTCGCGTGGCTGACGGACGGCGACGACGTGTGGGTCGGCCCACTAGACCACCCGAGTGAGGCGCGTCGAATCGCTGAGGGTGTCGCGGTATTCGACCTGGCGAAACATTCCCATGCTCTGGTTGTCGTCGGAAAGAACCGCGATGTGTCGATGTTCGATGCCTCTGGAGTACAACGTTGGTCGTTGCCTGCAGATCCCGCGGCGACACAGGGAGAACTGGCACGACGTCATGGCAGGAGCCAGGCCTCACTCGGGACGGATTGGCTGCCGGTCTTCCCGTATGTGGCGTTCGCTGCACACGACAGGTCCGTCGTCAGGGTCCAGGCCCAGCTTGTCGACGTACTTGACACGGCTGCTGGCGATAAATCGCTGTCAGCCTGGATCGACGGATCCCGACAGCTGTTGCCGGGCGCGGCTGCCGGCGACAGCCGATTCGCGCACGTGTTCGACCGCCACAGTCTGAGCCGGGTGAGTGTGCCGGAATTGTCAGGCCCGTTGGGCAGCCTCGGGTTGTCAAACCGCTTCGGGTTCGATGATCGGCCGGTTGCCATGGTGGCGCTGTCAGACGATACCGTTGCGGTCGTTCGCCATAGCGGGGTCGTTGGCTTCGGGTCCTACCGGACCGGAGAAAGCGTCAATGTTTCCGTCCCGGTCGGTCAGGCTACCTGTGTGGCCGGCTCACCAGACCGGCGCTCGGTGGCAGTAGGAGGGCGTAATGGCGTGGCCCTCGTCGCGGCCGACGGATCGGGCCTATTGCATCGCACGCTCGAACGCGACGACGATCAGCTCGCTCTCTTCGGCGGCCGGGAGGCGGACTGGATCGCGACCGACTGCGATCCGAATCACATTGCTCGCCGAGGAGGGCGGTTCTGGCGGTTCGACGCGACGGCAGGGACCGGCGTCTGGAAGGAGACCGACGAATTCCACCTCGACAAGACGACGTACGTGGACCCAATCGCCGGGCGCCCCGATCTGTTCGCCCGATACCAATTCGGAGCCGATGAACGCGTCGGCGACCAAGTGCAACTGTTTCATTTACCAAGTGGAGCACCGGCGTCCGCCATCATCCGAAAAGGGTTCGGAAGTCAGGGCTTTGCAACTGACCCCTTCGGTCGTTGGCACGTAACCGACAGCTACCGGCCGCACGAGTTCCAGGTGAATCGCCTTGACGACGGGAGCGAACTCGCGCGGTACCCGATTGAGGAACCGTCGTTCGGTGGTGTGATGTTCGCGATTCCCCCGAGCGCAGAACGCATCCTCGTTACGGGCCTCATGACGGGCCGCTCATGGATCGTAGACACCGAGTCCTGGGGACTCTCGCCTTCTGGACTGCTGGCTGGCACCGCTCAGATGGCGATGTACTCGCCAGACGGGTCTCGGCTCCTGACGGTCGCGGTCGACGGATCCATGTCGCTTCGCGATGGAACGACATTCGAAGAGATCCGAAGATTCGCTACTTCGACGGGCACCTCCGCGACATTCACGGCCCAGCACACCGCGTTCTCCGACGACGGACGTTTCCTCGTGACGGTCCACGATGGGCGAGGCCGCGTTTGGGACGTCGAGACCGGACACCTCATTGGTGATCCCTTCGACAGCCCACCGCGCATCGTGCCGAGCGCGTTGACCGGTGCAAGTGTCGGTCTTCTGACAGCTTCCCCGGGGTACCTCAACGTCTGGCGCTTTGATGTCGATTCGTGGGCCGAGCTCGCGTGCGAGGCCGCCGGTCGCAACATGACCGAGGCGGAATGGCTCCAGTTCGGGCCGCTCGACGAGCCGTACCGGGCGACGACCGATCGGTGGCCGTTCCCCCCCCATGACAGGATCGTGACAGCGAATTCCAGGAAGCTGACACCGGTCCAATCAACGAAAGGACGGGACCCCATCATGAACATAAGGAAGCTGTTTGCTACGTCTGCGTTCGCGATCGCATCTGTGATCGTCAACACGACGATGCCGGCGGGGGCAACGCCGGGTAACACGCAGATCGATGGCGTCGCCAAGATCGATTTCGCGACCTGCACCGAGCTGGCATCGCCGCTTACCCTCCGGATGACTGGCGCGCTGGAAGGGTGCTGGTACACAACCTCGTTGGAGGTGGTCCACACGACGCCGAGCGGCGGGTATCGTGAGCGAGGAACCGAGCGATTCATAGGGTGCCTGACGACGGGCGGATCGAACAAATGCGGCTCGTTCGACACGATATATCAGTTCGAAGCGAAGTATCAGACCAGTCCGCCGTTCGCGGAGATCCACGGACGTTGCCAACACCCGATCGTGAGCGGCACGGGTGACTTCGAGGGTGTCACTGGCCGGGTCGATTTCAAAGACGACGTGCAAAACGGCTGCTTCTACTACCGAGGGCACATCGCTTTCAAGTGACGCTCACCCCCGGTCGCTGGTGTGGCGGGGCTCGTTCTGCTTCGTCGTGGTCAGGAGTCCGTCGTCGCGCTGCGGGTGAGAGGGCAGCGGCACGCGTCGTTCGACTGAACCCGCCGGTCTGGGCGGATGTGTACGCCCGTTCGGAGGAGCTCGGTGGTGAAGGCGGTGGTGCGCAGGATCCTTGACTCGGTCGACGTCCTCCCGTGGAAGGCGCGAACACTGGTCCATAGCGAGGCGTTGAAGTCAGTACGTTCCGACGTCCGCCACGCAGCGCTCCGGCAAATCGCCGCTATGGACTGGACCCTCGCGCGAACGCTCGGACTGCGCGACCCCAATAGTAAAGTACGGCGATGGGCATCCGGTCTCACCGATCCAGCCACGTCGACGATCCCAACCAACGGACCACCGGCGTCGACGCTTTCCACGTCGAAGAAGTCGTCGGGAACCAGGGCTCATTTTTCGACTGACGGACAGTCCTCTATCTCCGGCGGCGCGGTTGGCCGATGTCGAACCCGAGGGTGACGTAGGAGGGGAACCGTTCGGTGTGCATTGCCTTGAGGACCGGCGAGAGTGTGTCGACGTGGTCGTGGACTTCGAGATCGTTTTGTCGTGTGCTCGCAGGACGCGACCGACGCATTGCGCGATGCGTCCTTGAACGACCGCAGGAAGGCAACGAACAGCGTGTCGAGTGCGGGAGAGTCGAAACCTTCGCCGAGTAGTGATCCTGTCGGAGCGCACTAGCGAGACGATCGCTGTCAGTGCTCACGAGGCCTCGCTCTGGTTGGTTGCGAGCATCAGTCGGGATCGCAACGGATTGGGGCATTGAACGTCAGATTGTGTGTAGTCGGCCCAGAGTTGGCAGCGACCGGCTGAGCGCTTCGAGGACGTCTGTGGCCGACCGTGCTGGTCGGTTCATGCGCCTTGCCATCAGACGTGAATAGTTATGTTGTGATCCGGTTTTGGGCGCGTTGATCGAGGGGCGGGGCGGAGCCCCGAGTTGTTCAGTCTCGGTTCAGGCGGCGGGTTCGAGGGTGACTCGATGCCCGAGTGCTTCGAGTCGTCGTCGGAGTCGATCGGTTTCGTTGGCCGGGTCGCGGCGCTTGTCCCACCAGTCGATGCCGAGGTCGGTGTAGTCACACTCGTTGGTGTGCATGTGCCAGATCGCCACGACCATCGAATGCGCGGTGGCAACGATCGCTTTAGGTTTCCCGATCCGGCGAGCGAGGCGCCAATACCGAGCCGATAGCCACGAGTTCTTGGTGCGACTCGCCGCCCACGCGGCTTGGACCAACGCGTCGGTCAGCCACGGTGATGCCGGGTTCGTGCGCCCTGAACGTTGCTTGCCCGCCGACCGATTGTTCCCTGGACACACACCACACCACGAGGCGAGGTGTTGCGCTGTTGGAAAGACGCTCATATCGACGCCGATTTCGGCGATCAACACTTGCGCTGTTGTTTCCCCGACACCGGGGATGGTCATCAACCGTTGGCGGGCTTCACTGAAAGGGACGATCTTGGCGTCGATCTGTGACTCGATTCCTTCGATCATCATGTCGAGTTGATCGATGTGATGCAGGTGCAACCTGAGCATCGCAGAGTGATGCTCGTTGAATCTGCCGACCAGCGCTCGTTGGAGTTCCGGGATCTTGACGCGAAGCTTCTTCTTGGCCATGTCGGCCAACACGACCGGATCTCGTTCCCCGGCGATCAGCGCGTTGATCATCAGGCGTGCCGACACCCCAAGGGTCTGGGATGTGACAGCACCAATCTTGATCCCAGCGTCTTCGAGCACCTTCTCGACCCGCTGAACCTCTCGTGTGCGGTCCTGCGTCAACCGCTTCCGATACCTAGTGAAATCACGTAACTCTCTGATCACCGTGGGCGGCACGAAACTGCCCCGAACAAGACCGACCTCAACGAGTTGCGCGATCCATCCGGCATCGGAAACATCGGTCTTGCGGCCCGGGACCATCCGCATGTTCCGCGTGTTCACCAAATCAACGTGCAGGCTCTGCGCTTCTTCGAGCACGTACCAGACCGGACGCCAATACACACCGGTCGCTTCCATCGCCACATGGGTGACACCTTCGGCGAGCAACCAATCGCGCATCCGTTCAAGATCCGCGACGAACGTTTCGAACTCGCGGGTTTCCGCTTTGCGTGTGCGACCGGTCCCGGGAGACCGCACACACGCGACCACAGTCCCCTTGTGAACATCAAGCCCTGCGACTCGATCGTGAAGAACTTCCACCTCTCTACCTCCTGAACTATGTGTGCATACTTGTATGCCGTTCGCGGGAGGCCCAAGGATCTAAGAAACTCAGACTCGTGCTCGAAGCAACATCACCGGATGCCTACCGGGCCTCCCAGCGTCACGCCACTCGAACTCCAGGGCACCAACTGGTTGACCGACGTCAGCGAACGACACCCCTATTCTCATCCCACCGGACGCCAAACCGCCATGGCCGCTTACACGAACGACACCGGCGACGTCGTCTGCGCTGTCGTCGAGAAGTCGACCGACAAGCTAATCGGCGGAACGAGCGACGAGGGCTTTGATTTTCACTGCGGCCCAGGGGGTGACTTCCCGACGGAGCCTCCGTTCGTTCGATACGCCGAAGTCGACACTGTGGAAGATCGCCGCTGCGAGAGGTACCGGTCTTTCTCGTTCACGATTCCTTCGGCAACGAACCGCCTTGGCAGAGCAATCCTGTGTCCGTCCGTGGCGACGCGTAACGTTGGCAAAGCGTCGTTGAATCTCGTGCCTCGTCGAGATCTGGAAGATCTGCGATGACGTTGCGGATCGCCTCGGCAAGGATCTGTTCACTTACGATCGGCCGCTGGAACAGACCG
>JANOWU010000059.1:0-9293 GCA_031418035.1 Acidimicrobiia bacterium | reverse complement strand
CCCCCCCCCCCCCCCCCCCCCCCCCCCCCCCCCCCCCACCACCCCACTATTGCACTCCACGCCGATGTCCCCTGCCGACTGAAAGTTGGGTGAATGTATTTCTGACGTTTCACCCTCCTACCCGCCGTCGAGTGGGTCTGGTGGGTCGAGTGGGTCTGGTGGGTCTGGTGGATCTGGTGGATCTGGTGGGTCGAGTGGATCTCGTGGATGTGGTGGGTGTTAGGGGACGGGCCAGCCGGTGGCGACGACGGTGATCTCGGCACTGAGGAGCCCGACGTCGGTCGTGAATCCCGGGATGAGGATCTTCTCGACGGCGAGCGTTGTGGTCGGATGGGGTGCCCCCATGGCTTCGACCGCGGCGATCGCGTTCTCGTGGGCCTCATCGGTGGCCCAACGCAGCGCCTGAGCGACGTCGCCGAATGTCCGTGCCTCACGTGGTCCGTGGGCGCGATAGGTGCCGCTCGCGTCGCCGCTGACTGTCGCATGGACGGTGCGGGTCACTACGCCGGTCGCCGCCCCCACGGCGTTTGCGACGTCGCCGAACTCGGGAAGGATCAGGCTCGCACCGAGCCGCCGGGCGGCTTCGGGATAGAACACGGGGGCGGGTCCTCCGACGCCCACGACCGGAATGTCGAGTGAAACCGAGTGCTGCAGCGTGCCGCGGGTCGGACTCCCGCTGGCGATCGCCTCGTAGATCGGCGAGGAGCTGGCGGCCGCGTCCTCAGTCGCCGCCTCGATGAAAGTCAACACACTGCGGCGAATCATTTCTTCGCGGACGTCGACCGCGTGTCGCTGGGCATCGGCCTCGGTAGGTTCCTTCATGAACCGAAAGCGTGCGCCGATGCGCGCACCGAGCTCGGCGGCCTCGCCCGGCCAGTTCGATTGCTGGCCGAGGACGTGGGCCGCGTCGGAAGGCGTGAACCCGCTGAGCTGGATCAGACCCCGTCGACGCAAGGACTCGATCGCCCGTTGTGCGCGCGGCGAGCCGGAAACTCGACGCAACGGCGACGGCGATGCGGCGACACGGCCGAGGATCTGCGCTTCCACCGGGTCCGAGACGACAGCGGGTCCCTGATCGGTACCGAAGGGCCGAAGAACGAACTGACCGTGCATCGAGTTGGAATCACGGCTGTCACGCAGATCGGCCCGTAACCACTCGACGATCTCTGGATGCTCCCGAGCAAGGAGGGAAAGGGGCACGACACGTTGAGGCCCGAGAACAACCCGCTTCCCGTCGTAGGAAACGGCGCTGTCGCCGCCGAGTCCCGTCGTTCGGATATCGATCGCCCGCACCATGGTGCGCCAGCCGCCCACCTCGGCGCCATGCTCGACAAGTTGCGGTCGGCCGCCTCGCAGGAGCGCGACGTCGGTTGTCGTTCCGCCGACGTCGCTCATGAGGAAGTCCTGTTCGCGGGTCAGCCAACTTGCCCCGATCAGCGACGCTGCAGGTCCGGAAAGGACGGTCTCGATCGGTCGTCGGCGTACGGAGGTGGCAAGTGCGCGTGAGCCGTCGCCTTTCACGAGCATCAAGGGAGCTTCGATGCCGGAGACCGTCATAGACTTAGCAACCGCATCTATAAGTGCACTTATTTTCCCGACGAGTTGGGCGTTCAACACCGCAGTGAGCGCGCGCCTCGGCGCATCGAGAGCCGACGTGAGGTCGCAGGACATCGTGACCGGAGCGTCGATCATCTCGGTGATGATCTCGGCGGCCCGTCGTTCATGGGCCGGATTGCGAACTGCGAAGGTCGAGCTGACCGCAAATGAGGTCGTGGACTGAGCGAGGCGCGCAATCGTCGATCGGAGAAGGTCTTCATCGAGGGGCTTGCGGGCTTCTCCGTTGTGGTCGTGGCCGCCATCGATGCGAACGAGCGGCGAGCGGGGGAACGACGCCTCGATGCGGGTTCGCTCGGCCATGGCGTCGTCGAAGCCGATGAGCACGACGCCAACGTCATCGCTGTGCCCTTCGACGACGGCGTTCGTCGCCAGGGTCGTGGAGACCGACACAAGACCGATCTGGTCCGCGGTCGTCGTAGGCGCGACCCGTTCCAGAATGGCCCGAAGCGCGTTGGCCACGCCGATGGAGAGATCGCCCTTGGTGGTCAAGGCCTTGGCCGACGCCAACACCCGATGCTCGTGAGTGTCCACGATGACGGCGTCGGTATACGTGCCGCCGGTATCGATCCCGATGGACAGGGGTCGGCTGTGAGGCGGTGAAGCATTCATCGCCGAAAACCCTAGGCGGTCATACGAAGTAATTCGGGGTGGGTCCGGACCCAGAGCGCAAGTGCCACGACGCCGGCGGACACAGTGATCACCAGCGCCGCTGAAGCTCCGGTGCGCTCGGCGAGTTCGCCCAAAAGGTACATCCCAACAGGGAGCGCACCGATGGCCATCGAGAGGAGCCCGAGTGCGCGTCCGCGAAGGTGTTCCGGCGCGGCCGCCACGACGAGCGCGCTCTGGGTTGAGCCGAAGAATCCCGAGCCAACCCCAGAGGCCACGATCGATACCAAGACGAACCAGTAGTTCCTGCCGAGCGCGAAGGGCACGACGAACGCCATGGCCACGAAGACGCCGAGTACGTATGACAAGCCGCGTCGTTTTGGCGCGAGTCGAGCGAATATCAAACTCCCCGCCAACATGCCGAGTCCAGTTCCCGCGAGAAGAAGTCCGACCCGAAATGCCGACACGTCGAGTCGTTTCGCGACGACCGGGACGATCGGAAAGTATGCGAACAGAAATAGGTTCGCAATGGCCGTCACGCCCAGGATCGCCACCACACCACGGTTCGCCCGGAGCAGCCGCACTCCCTCCGCGAGATCTCGCGCCGACGAGCGCGCCGACGATCGAGCGGAGGAGGGCGCCGATGAAGGTGCGGAGGAGGGCGTCGAGGTCGAGGACCTAGGCACGACCCTCGGTTGTCGGCGCACGGTCGCGAGGAGAGCGGACGCAGCGAGCATGAAACCGGCGATCACGAAATACGAGGCGCCAATGCCGACCGCACCGACTGCAGAGCCTCCGACCAGCGCCCCGATCGCCATCCCGATGGAAAGGCTGATGGACTCGAGTGCCATGGCGCGGTCCAGGTGGTCCGGCCCGACGAGATCGAACACGAGCGCGCGTCGACTGGTCATGTCGGTCACCCAGCCAATACCGACCGCGAACATGAAGACGTACACGATCCAGACCTCGATGTTGTCGGATCGAACCAGGGCACCGATGAGAAGGGTCACCGGAATCAACGTCAGGAGCTGTACCTGAACTGTTCGACGCCGGTCGAAACGATCGCTTATGACGCCACCGACGAGTCCGCCGATGAGGAGCGGGGAATACAACACGGTGCCCGCCAACTGGACCAGTCGTGGTGAGTCAGTCATGTCATTGACCAGATAGGTGCCGAGAAACGCCACACCCCACCGACAGAGATGCCACAGGAGACCACACATCCAAACGGCAAAGAACCCGGGCACCGAGAAGACCGACGGAGCGCGGGTTGAGCGATGGCTCGCAAGCGGTGGTGCCTGAAGTGCGATCCGGTCAGGTTAGGCCAGAGCCGAATCCTCGAAGAAATTCGCCTGACGGGCATCGGCCGGCCAGATGGGTCGATGTGTCGGTCGATATCTGACCGTCGATCGGAAAACTAGAGTGACTCGTCATGGCTCAGGCATCGTCCAATGGAATCACGATCGAGTACGAGGTATTCGGCTCCGGTGAACCGTTGCTCCTGGTTATGGGTCTTGGAGGACAGCTCGTGAGTTGGCCAAAAGGATTCATCGACGAACTGGTCGCTGCCGGCTTTCAGGTCGTTGTTTTCGACAATCGAGATATCGGTCTCACCACGAAGATGACGTCGCCGCCCCCTTCAGTACGTGAACTTATGGTCGCGATGGTCCGACCCAAAGGTTTGCGTACCGACTACTACATCTCCGACATGGCGAAGGATGCTGTCGGTCTGCTCGATGCCTTGAACATCGATACCGCCCACGTGGTCGGTGTCTCGATGGGTGGGATGATCGCTCAGTGCATCGCGATCGAACATCCCTCTCGCATCCGCAGCCTGACCTCGATCATGTCGACGACAGGGAATCGACGCGTCGGACGCGCGTCGGCAAGGGTCGTCGCATCACTGCCTCGACTCGGCAAGGTGACGCGAGAAAATGCTCTGGACAAGAGCGTCGAGATGTTTCGTCTCATAAGTGGGAGGACATTTCGCGAAGAGGAGACTCGCGAACTCGGGAGGGTCGCCCTCGAGCGCAACTTCGACCCCGACGGCCAGGCTCGTCAGACGGCGGCGATTTTCGCGAGTCCTGACCGCACTGCGGCATTGCAGGCTGTTCAGGCGCCGTCGCTGGTCATTCACGGTCTCGAAGACACCCTGGTCGCCCCTTCCGGCGGAATCGCAACCGTCGAAGCGATTCCGGGAGCACGCCTTCTGCTCTTTCCGGATATGGGGCACAACCTTCCCCGTGGTCGGTGGGTCGAAATCATCGATGCGATTTCTAACAACGCGAAACGGGCTCGGTAGACGCCTGCGCAGCGTCGCCACCGTTTGCGTTAACGCTGGCCTTCCCTTATGAGCCCGGCGAGTTGGACGCGTGACGACACACCAAACTTGGCAAGGGCATGCGACACGTGCGTGTCCACGGTGCGGTGCGACACATAGAGTCGAGCGGCGATCTCGCGGTTGGTGAGCCCCTCAGCGAGGAGGACGACGACGCCTCGCTCGGCCGGACTCAGCATGGTCAATGGTGCAGCGGCTTTTCGGCCGACGTGACCGCAATCCGAGATTCGGTGCCATACGGTCGTGGCGCCCAAAGCATCGGTCAGCACGAGCCGCTGTGCGCTTCCGGGCATGGGGTATCCGACCCGGGTGTGTGTCGTCTCGAAAGCATGGGACTGCGTCGTTGAGTACATGCCCCTGAGTATGGGGACCGGCGTGGCCGGCGACATCGGCCAGGTGGTTGATCCGCCTGGTTGATCTGGGTTGGTCCGGGTTGCTGGGTTGATCCGCCTGGTTGATGTGGGTAGTCGAATTGGCGTTGTTGGTCGGCGTCGTTGCGTGAAGCGCGTGGCGACCGCTACCTGAAGTCGCTGACTCTCGCTTCGAGTTTGGCCATCGCCATCGCCCACCCCTGGCCGCCGGGGGAGTCGGCCGGAATGCCCACGTGGGTCATCATCATCTTGGTGCGGTCACCGAGATCTTCGAGTTCGACGATCACTTCCGTCGCCACCGGTGTACCCGGCGCCATGCCCATCTGCTCGGCAGACATCGCCGTCCCGCTCGCTTCAGCCATTGTCTCGGTGTAGACAAGTCGGGTTTTCGGGTTGACCTCTCGATATTCGCCAATGAAGTACATCTCCATGGGGCCTCGTGGTGTGTCCATGGCCATCGTGATCCGACGTCGGCCGCCCACGCGCACGTTCATCTCGGCGTGGGGAATCTTGGCGCCCATCGGTCCGTACCAATTCGCGAAGTGTTCGGCCTCGGTCCACATCACCCAGATCACGTCGATCGGGGCCAGGAACGTGCGCTCGATTTTCAGGTGATTTCCCGTAGTCATGATCGCGATCTCACTTCGTTGATGTCGGCGGTTGTTTGAGTGCGTTGACGTAGTGGTCCAAGCGATCGAATCGCTCATCCCAGATGTGGCGATATTGCTCGGCCCAGCGTCAAAGCGCCACTCCGAGCTCCACGACGAATCACTCAACGGCGAGTTGCAGGGTGAACGGCGAGTTGTTGGTGGAGCGAACTTGCCGTCGACCCTGCAACTCGCCGTCGAGCGAAAACGAAGGGCGTTGGGGGCCGTTGGGGGGTGAACCGGTCCGTTAGTGTGGTTCGCCGAGCAACAGTGAGGGCTGGCTATGTCGCAGGTGACAATTCTTGATGGTGGTATGGGACGCGAGTTGCAGCGAATCGGCGCTCCGTTTCGCCAACCGGAATGGTCAGCATTGGCCCTGATGAATGGCCCGGAGCGGGTCGTGGAAGCGCACTTGAACTTCGTGAACGCCGGCGCACAGGTCATCACCACAAACTCCTATGCATGCGTACCATTTCATATCGGCGAAGAGCGATTTCTCCAACGGGGAAGCGACCTCGCCGCCCTCAGTGGAGTCCTCGCCCGCCAAGCGGCGAACGAAGCAATCGCCGCGGGAAAGGGTGTCGCGGTCGCCGGTTCGATTCCTCCCGTTTTCGGCTCGTACAAGCCGGAGCTTTTCAACCGGGACCGCGCTGGTTCGATCGCGTCGGTGCTGATCGAGGCGCTCGTTCCACACATCGACCACTGGCTCGTCGAAACGATCAGCTCGATCGAAGAGGCGCAGACCATGCTCGAAGCCATTCGTGACTTCGGCGACCCGGTGTCGGTCCGTCCACGTTGGTTGTCCTTCACGTTGGCCGACACCTTGTCCGACGGCCGAGCCGTAGTCCGCTCCGGCGAGTCGATCTCCGACGCCGTCGATGTCACGAAGGGCGAGATCGAGGCGCTCCTCTTCAACTGCTCCCAGCCGGAGGTCATGACGGCGGCGATCACCGAGGCCGTTGCATCCATCGGCGATCGTCCGTTGCGAGTCGGTGTCTATGCGAACGCGTTCACTGCGGTTCCGACGACTCCTGGACAGTCGGCGAACGAAGGACTGTCGGTGCTTCGCGATGATCTCACGCCGATGCGCTACGCATCCTTCGCCGATGAATGGATTGCGGCGGGCGCCTCGATCGTGGGTGGATGCTGCGGGATCACGCCCGATCACATTCACGCGGTAGCTTCCCCCTAGGGTGCTCCACCACCAGGTTCGCTAACGTTGCCGTGGGTTCGATCAGTCCCGTCGGTTTGCAAAGAATGGAATGGCTATGGGTGAGTTCGTCACAATCACTGCGGGAGACGATTCGGGGACGTTTGGGTCCTACGTCGCACGTCCGGCGAGCGGGTCGGGTCCTGGCATCGTCGTGATCCAGGAGATCTTCGGCGTCAACAGCTTCGTGCGCCGCACCGCAGACCGCCTGGCCGAGGAGGGGTACGTCGTCTACGCGCCGGACCTGTTCTGGCGCATCCGTCCCGGCATCGATCTGGGCTACAGCCCCGAGGAATGGCAGCAGGCCTTCGGGTTGTTCCAGACCTTCGACGTCGACAAAGGCATCGAAGACATCGCTGCCACGATTGCTGCCCTGCGAGTCGATCCGACCCAGGCCGGGGGCGTCGGATGCGTCGGGTTCTGCCTCGGCGGCAAGCTCGCCATGCTGACGGCCGCGCGCACCGACGTCGAGTGCGCCGTGAGCTACTACGGCGTGGGCCTCGAGGCGCACGTCAACGAAGTGCACAACATCACGTGCCCGATCCTGTTCCACTTCGCCGAGCTCGACAGCTACGCAACGCCGGAGGCCCGGGCCGGCGTCCAGGAGTCGTTCGCCGGTAAAGCGAACGCGGCGTTCCACACCTACGTGGGCAACGACCACGCCTTCTCCCGTCCCGAGGGTGAGCACTACGACAAGGTCGCCGCCGGCATCGCGTACGAGCGGACGATGGGCCTGTTCCGCCGTGTGCTCGGACCGATTTATGACCTGTCGTCGTTGTGGGACAAGCACTGCGAGTACGAGTTCGCGACCCGTGACGTCACGACGACAATGTCGACGATGGTTGCCGAGCCCTACGTCAACCACATTCCAACAATGACCGGTGGCGTAGGCGCCGAGCAGCTGGCCCGCTTCTACCAGTGGCACTTCGTGAACGCGAACCCGCCGGACACCCACCTCATTCCGCTCTCGCGCACCATCGGTGCAAGCAGCCTCGTCGACGAGATGCTGTTCTGCTTCACCCACACCTGCGAGATCGACTGGATGCTTCCCGGAATCGCGCCGACGGGGAAGTACGTCGAGATCCCGCTCGTCGCCATCGTGAACTTCCGCGGCGACAAGCTTTTCCACGAGCACATCTATTGGGATCAGGCGTCGGTGCTGGTCCAGATCGGCGTCCTCGACCCGACCGGGCTACCGGTCGCCGGCATCGAAACGGCGAGGAAACTCGTCGACGAAACGCTCCCGTCGAACACCCTCATGGCCTCCTGGGCCACCAGCAAAGGAAAGGCCATCGGCTGATGAATCTTCAAGGATCAGTTGTTCTGATTACCGGCGCCGGTGGCGGCATCGGCCAAGCGGCGACGCAGGCATTCCTCGATGCCGGGGCAGCCAAGGTGTATGCGGCGACCCGCGTCGTCGGTGCCGAGATCGGACTGACCCACGACAAGGTCCTCGCCGTGCATCTCGACGTCACCGATCCGGCGTCGATCGTTGCTGCAGCTGCGGCGTGCGGCGATGTCACGGTGCTCATCAACAATGCGGGCGTCAACCACAACGCACCTGTGGTCGGGGCAGGCGATGATGACTGGGCACGTCATGAGATCGAGGTGAACTATCTCGGCAACCTTGCCGTGGCCCGGGCCTTTGCGCCGATCCTCGCCGCCAACGGTGGCGGTGCAATGCTCAACGTGCTGTCGATTCTGAGCCGGGCTAACCACCCGCAGATGGCGACCTATTGCGCATCGAAGGCGGCGCTGTACTCAGCCACCCAAGCCATGCGTGCGCAGCTGCGCCATCAGCACACCTTCGTGTGTGCGTTCATGCCGGGCGCGGTCGATACCCGCCTCACCGCGCATCTGCCTATCCCGAAGATGACGACGGCCGAGACCGCCGACGCGATGATCAGCGCGCTGACCAATGATGTCGAGGATGCGTATCCGGGCGACATGGCGGGCGGAGTCTCTGCGGGCCTTGCCGCGGACCACAAGTCCGTCGAAGCAATGTTCGCCGACTTCATCTAGCACCCACCGCGCGGTGGCAGGAACGTCGTATGCGTCTACGTACTTACGATTTCGTCCGGAGCGCGTTGCGCGCCGCGGTGTCGAAGTAGTCGGCGTCGAGTGTGAACTGATTTCCTCGAACCGTGTGGAGGGTCCAGCCGGGGATTGACCCATTCGGAAGGTGACACCACCACTGCGACCATGCCACGCTCGTGTCGCCGGCGCAGTCGACGAGTTCGAAGGTGACGCCGCGCGCCGGCATCTCGGACTTCATCAACGCCATGAAATCGGAAATTGCTTTGCCCCCGACCATGTTGCCGTACATGGGATCCTCGAACACGGCGTCGTCGGTGAACAGGGGGGCCAGCAACGTGTAGTCGCCGGCGTCCTGGGTTTTCCAGAACCGTCGAACGAGGTCCAACGCCGGGTACGTTCCGTCATTCGGGGGCGGAGCAAGCGAGGCGGAGAGCCCAGCCGCAGAGCGAAGGTCGGGCAACGTTCCC
>JANOWU010000058.1:0-3541 GCA_031418035.1 Acidimicrobiia bacterium | reverse complement strand
CCGCGAGCGCTGAGGGGCTCCGACTCCACACGGTGGCGATAGGGGCGTGACTCCAGATCTCGCCCTCGGCCACGAGCGCGGGTACATCACGTTCGCGTTCGGTCAGTTCCGGGAACGGCACATGGCCTCGCCTCGGCGCGGAGAGTGCGTCGAGCAGCCGTTCGGCTGCGCCTGGGCTCAACGTGACGTGGCCCGCGGCGACGGATCGGATGGCTTGGGTGAGGTGGTCCTGGGTGTCGCCGCTCGCCCACCGCGGCCCCAATCTTGGCGTTGTTGTCAGCACAAATCGCATTGGTCTCGGCCCGGAACTCCTCCGCCGACAACGACGCGCCAGCGTCGTCACTCCCGCGCGCCGTGGCGACGAGCAGGAGTCCAGCAAGAACGGTCGCAGAAATCGTGATTTTCATGCCCGTATCGTCTGCCGACGGCCAACGCGAACGGAAGGGCACCCATTCCCGGCCCCCGGAGATCATTCCCGGGAACCATCACATGGCTCCACCGAACCCGGGGTGATTCACAAGAAGTACTCTCCATCGATGGCACCGACTTCTTCCTCGCTGGCCGCTCCGATCGCCGACGACTGGCGGAGCGAGCGCGTCGAGCGTATGCAACGTCGGCGCCTCGACCAGCGCGACTTCCAACGGCTCCAAGACGCCGGGCTGACACGCTTGGCGGTTCCCGTCGCACTTGGTGGTGAATGGCAGAACGTGGAGTTATCCGTTCGACCGATCTGCGAAGCGTTGCGAGTGCTTGCGGCTGCCGACCCGTCGCCCACGCTCGTGTCGGCGATGCACCCGGCCGTCCTGTCGTTCTGGCTCGCGAACGATTCGACCGGTTCCGATGAATGGGAACGTCAGCGCGCCGCCGTTTGCGCGACTGTGGTGGAGGGCGCGCACTGGGGGACGGTGACGTCGGAACCCGGCAGCGGTGGCGATGTCACACGCACACGCTCGACCGCGGTTCGGGCCGATGTGCTGCGCGATCTCAACATTCCAGGACGGCGTTACCTGATCACCGGCGACAAGCACTTCGGGAGCGGGACGGGGGTTTGCTCATTCATGATCACCACGGCAATCCCGGATGGCGAAGCGAATCCTGCTTTGTTCTTCCTCGACACGAGAGAACTCGTGGTGGACCGTGAACAGCCGGGCTTCACGGTCGCGAAGGAGTGGGACGGTATCGGGATGGCTGCCACCCAGAGCCACGCCGTGAGACTCGAGCGGTGTCCTGCGGTTCGCGTTGAGTGGCCCGACTCGCTTGAGTCGCTGTTGCGTGGTGCGGGGCCGGTGAACTCCTGTCTGTTTACGGCTGTGGTCCTCGGCGTGCTCGACGAGGCCGTCTCCGTTGCTCGCGGGCGGCTTGCGCCAAACAGCGACGATATGCGCGCCTATGAACGTGTCGAATGGGCGAAGGCGACGAGCGATCATTGGGTGGCTGAGCAGGTCTTTGAAGGCATGCTTCGCACGCTCGAATCGGGTGATCGGTCAGCGGCACGCGTGGCAGGGATGCGTGGCAAGACCGCTGTGGCCGAGATCGCCGAGCAGGCGCTGCTTCGAATCACGCGTGTGATCGGAGGGGGGACGTTCTCGGCGTCGTCACCGTTCGCGTCGTGGTTCTCAGACGTACGGGCACTTGGCTTTCTCCGTCCACCGTGGGGTCTCGCCTTCGACGGTTTGATCGCTGCGTCGTTGTAGCCATCACGGTGAGACGGCCCGGGAAATCCTGGCCCGTCGTTCGAGTTGGAGCGTTCGTTGCGGCCCCTTAGATGTTCTCGGCGGAAGAGGCAGAAGGTTCGACATCGACACGTGAGCGGTCGATCGGGTAAAGGAATGCGACGAGCGGAACCGCGATGACGAGACCGGCAAGTTGCATGGCGATGAACATTAGGGCCGACGAGGGCTTGATCCCGGTGAACGTGTTCGAGAACGTGCGGGCGATCGTGACGGCCGGGTTTGCGAACGACGTTGAAGAAGTGAACCAGTAGGCACCACCGATCCACGCGCCCACTGCGAAGGGAACGGTTGCGGATCGGCCGGACCGGACGATGCCATGAATAAGCAGGAGGAGCCCGAGGGTGGCGATCACTTCCGAGAGCCACAACGCGCCGGATGAACGAACGTTGGTGGACATGTTAATCGCACTCAGGTCGAACATGAGATTCGCAAGGATGGTCCCGGCGCAGCCACCAATGATCTGTGCGCTTATGTATGCAACGGTTTCGATGTTGGTGTGGTGGCCGAAGTACCGGAACGAGAGCGTGACGACAGGATTGAAGTGGGCGCCGGAAACAGGCCCGAACATCAGGATGAGACCAATCAGCGCTCCGGCGGTCGCTGCGGCGTTCTCGAGCAACTGAAGGCCGACATCGTCCGGTGAAAGACGCTGCGCCATGATTCCGGATCCGACGACCGCGATGACCAGCAGCGCCGTGCCGAGTGCTTCGGCGGTCAGTTTTCGTGCGAGCGCAGCGCGACCGTCCTCGACCGGATCTTGTGCTCGCCGAGCCGTGTCAGAGGTGAGGTCCGGTTTGAGCACTCGTCCAGTATTCACCTCAGCCATGGAAGGCAGCGCACCACGATCGCCGCGGCTCAGGGAATGGCTCGAAGGGATCGCGCGAAGACCCATGCAGTCGCGACCGTGCACATCCCGGCGAACCCAAAGAGGCCGAACGTCGCCTGCGGTCCGAGCCGTGAGTCGGCAACGGTTCCTGCAAGGAGCGAGCCCAAGGGCGCGACTCCGGCGTTCGCGAGCACGGCGAGACTCATGACCCGTCCCATCATGTCGAGCGGTGTCGCACTCTGGATCAGGGTCTGGTTCATGTTCGCATAGAAGCCTCCGGAAGCCCCCCACCACACGAGCAGCCCGGCCAATACGAGGTACGAGGGTGCGAAGCCCATGACGAGGTGGCAGGTCGTCCCCGATGACATCGCCACCAGGAACAGCGTTCCCCGTCGCTTCACCTGGCGTCGGGTGAGCAGATACACCGACGTGCAGGTCATTCCGGCACCCATGAACGCAAAGAGGGCCGACGCCTGATCCGCATCCTTGCCGAATTCATCCCTCGCGATTCGCGGCAGCAACGCCGAGGCGGAACCCATCATCAAGAAGCCACCGGCGAGCAGAAGCTCGAACAACGAACGCAGCGACGGCACACTCCACACGAATCGCAGCCCGTCGCCGATCGAGCTGAGCAGCGACCTTGCCGCGGCTCGCGCGCCGCCCGGGCGTTCGGTCTTGGACGCATCGATGACGTGTGCCGGAATTCTAAGTGCCCATAGTGATGCGAAGCCCAGAGCGAACAGTCCCGATTCGATGGCGAACGCTGCGGCGATACCCCAGTTGCGCACGGCGAACCCGCCGATGACGGGCCCGACGATCATCGCAATATTCATGCCGACGGTGTTGGCCGCAATCGCTTTCATCAGCAACGGCCTCGGCACCACTGCGGAAACGAGCGATGACCGCACAGGCATGCCGAATGCCATCGCACACCCTAACGCGATAGCGGGACCGAAGGCGATCGGCAGCGTCATCTGGTCGG
>JANOWU010000057.1:0-7688 GCA_031418035.1 Acidimicrobiia bacterium | reverse complement strand
GTGGTTGCGGGCATCGTGATGTTGGTGCTCCCCGGACCGGGCCTGCTCGTGATCGTTGCGGGCCTGAGCATCTTGGCCATCGAGTTCGCGTGGGCCCAACGCCTGCGTGACCAAGCCAAGGATCGAGCGGCTGCTGCCGCCACCAAGGCTCGTAATGGTCTGAGCAAGCGGTCCACGAAACCGTAAGTCCACGCGGTCGAACTGCGCCCCCACGTCGAACCCTGAGCCTCGTCGAATTCGGCGGAGGCGAAGGGTTCGATGCGCGAGACTTGGATGTCCTTGAATATCCTTGAATGTCCTTGAATGTCATTGTTCTGGGTCCACCGGACCCGATCGAAGTGAGTGGAGTTCGTCATGCGAATTGGAATCGTTGGAGCAACTGGCATGGTCGGCGAGGCCCTGCGATCCATTCTCGAAGAGCGAAAGTTCCCGGCCACCGAGGTTCGACTGTTTGCGTCCGCTCGATCAGCCGGGAGGCTCATCGAGTTCATGGGTCGCGAGATCACCGTGGAAGACGCAGAGACGGCGGACCCGTCCGGCCTGGACATTGCGATCTTTTCGGCCGGAGCCTCGACATCGCGTGCACTGGCACCGAAGTTTGCTGCAGCCGGCGTTGTCGTCGTCGACAACTCCAGCGCCTGGCGCATGGACCCCGAGGTTCCACTCGTCGTGAGCGAAGTGAATCCCCACGCCATTGCCCACCGTCCGAAGGGCATCATCGCCAACCCGAACTGCACCACGATGGCGGCGATGCCGGCGCTCAAGCCACTCGACACCGAAGCGGGCCTGATCAAACTCATCACGGCGACGTACCAGGCAGTATCGGGTGGCGGTGTGGCAGGCGTATCGGAACTCGAAGGCCAGGTCCGCAAGGTCGCCGACGAATCAGCGAAACTTGCAGTCCGCGGTGACGCCGTCGACATGCCCGCCCCATCGAAGTTCACCCAAACGATTGCGTTCAACGTCCTTCCGTATGCGGGTGCCTATGTCGAGGACACCGTCGAGGGCGACGAAGGCTGGACCGACGAAGAGCTGAAGTTGCGCAACGAAAGCCGCAAGATCCTCGAGCTCCCCGATCTCAAGGTTGCCGGGACCTGCGTGCGCGTGCCCGTCTACACCGGACATTCACTAAGCGTGCATGCCGAATTCTCCCGCCCGATCAGCGTCGCCCGAGCCAAAGAACTCCTGGCCGCTGCCCCCGGGGTCGTCCTCGACGACGTACCCACGCCACTCAAGGCGGCGGGGCAAGATCCGTGTTACGTCGGGCGTCTTCGGAAAGACCCCACCGTGGATCACGGACTCGTGCTTTTTGTCTCCAACGACAACCTGCGTAAAGGTGCGGCTCTCAACGCGGTGCAGATCGCAGAACTGGTGGCCCAGGAGCTCTCCGCTCGCTAGAAACTTCGGCGCTTTTCTGAACGAAGGCTCAAGGCTGGTTCGGCATTTGCCGAGAAGATCTCATGATCAATCCCGAACCCTCGATCAAATCCCAGAACAAGGCCCAGGAGGAGACCGCCGGACCCCGGCGCGATTTCCTCTCACCGATGATTGCTATCGGTGGCGTCCTTTCGACGATCGCCGCACAGCGAGTCGGTGAACCAGTCGTCCGCATCGTCTCGACGGTGACCGGACTCCTCGCCGCCACTCTCGGAACCTCGGCCTACGTGGTCGGTCGTCGAGCCGAGGTCGCTGAGCAAACCCTGGCGAAGATGACGGCACACGACACGGTGTTGCAGCTTCCCCACGACGAACCGTTGAACGACCTCACCGTCATTGTTGACCTCGAGAAGCAGAGCGTTCCGGCGCTCATCGACCTCAACGCTGGCGCCGAGCAACTCAGCGAACGCTAGAAGGTCGCCCGTCTGCGGGCCGACGCACAACTCCACGAGCGAACTCCGTTGGCCACGTGCCTGGCCAAGACATGGGCGTGTGGTGGAGCGGCGGCGATGCACTAGCATCATTGTCCGCAACAACGGGAAGTAGCGCAGCTTGGCAGCGCGCCACGTTCGGGACGTGGAGGCCGCGGGTTCAAATCCCGCCTTCCCGACCAGCTCACACTGGTCGCGGGGTCAATCAACTCTGGTTGAACGACCCCGAACCAGGCCTGGCGACGGTCAAACGATGGTCAAAGCTGCGCCATGGTCAACGCCTAGATTGACCTTCGTGGACTTCTCGGCCTTTCAACACGTCATCGAAGAGACGTATGGGTCACGTGATCGGGAACGTGGCCAGGCGGCAACCGTGGCGTGGCTGTGTGAAGAGGTCGGCGAGTTGGCGAAGGCCGCTCGCAAAGGTACCCGTGAGGAACAGCTCCACGAACTCGGTGACGTCGTGGCCTGGGTTGCCTCGCTGGCCAACCAGTTGGATCTGTCGATCGACGAGGCGATCAGCCGCTACGCAACCGGTTGCCCACGCTGCACCGCGCGACCCTGCGCGTGCCCATGAGGTTGGCCGTCCGGGCTCAGCGGGCGGTTGCGTCGGGCGTGGCCCGGTAGTTCGTGCTGGCGTCGCCCGTTTGCACCCGGTCCTCGTAGCGTCCGCCACCCATCACGGCGTTGATCGCCTTCTGCACACGAAGTGCGTCGAGCGGCTTGACCAGCCATCCCTCGGCACCACTGTTCCTGGCCAGGAAGACGTCGGCCTGTCGGTCCAAGATCATCAGAATCGGGACATGCTCCAGGCGTCCGCCCGACTCCTCGTTGCGGAGGTCCATCGTGACGGCAATCGCACCCATGCTGGCGATCTGAGAGTCGAGCACGGCCAAATCGGGGGTCTGTGCCTTGACGCTGGCCCGGACGGCTCGGCCGTTGTGCAGGTTCACCGTCGTGACGGTTCCAGGAAGGGCAGCACGAACCTCTTCGTGCACCCACTCGGCATCGCTGGCAATCAGGACATGTGGCACAGCTCCACGGTAGTGCGACGAGCAGCCCTCTGGCGACACCGCGCAGCCCGCTTTCGACACCGCGCAGCCCTCTGGCGACACCCGGCGCCCGGCACGAACGTTCGTTACGCCAGGGCGGTCGCCACCGTGAAGATGGCGGGATCGTCCGTTGGAGCGAGGAACGACGCGAAGTGACGCAGCATCGCAATGGTGTGGACGTCGGAGTTGCGTAACCCGATGGTGGTCATGGTTGGGCTGAAGGTCGCAAGGGGAGCAAGCACCTCGCGTTGGGAACGAGCGAGATCGTTGGCAAGTTCGGCGCGGCGAAGCGCCGGTCGAAGCCCCTCGGGCGCGGTGTCGACGGTCGGAAGCGGTTCGAACAGCGGCTGGACTCTGTTGGCCACCACCCCGGTGAGCGGGATTGAGCGTCGAGCCAGTTCTTCGGCCAACTCGATGGCCTCACGAACCGTTGCCTGCTGGGGTCCTGCTACGAGGACCCACCGGCTCTGGTCGCCGATCAGGAGCGACCGAGCCCTCGTCGCCCGGTCCCGGAATCCTCCCTCCATCCCATCGAACGCCTGAAAGAAGCCAACCGCATCGCTCAAAACATCGGAACCAACGACGCGTCCCAACGGCTTGAGCGCCAACTGAGCAGCCGCACCAACAACACCGAAGCCGCTGCGTGGTGAAGCCATAAGCGCGCGAAATATTCGGTTGTCCAGGAGGCGGATGAGCCGATCCGACGCGCTGATCAGGTCGAGACCGTTGCGGGTAGGTGGAGTGTCCACGATCACGACGTCGAAAGGTTCGAGGGGCGTCCCGTCATCATCAGTAGGCATATGAACGAGCTCGTACAGCTTCTCCATTGCCATGTACTCCTGCGTGCCCGACAACGACCGTGAGATGTTCTTGTAGAAGCCGTTGCTCAAGATCTTCTCTGCCTGTTCGGGTCGCATGGCGTGTCGCCGCACTAGGTCATCGAACGTCTGCGCCGTGTCCAGCATCAGCGCATGAAGCGAACCGCGAATGGTGCGTGGGAGCGGTACCCCCCGTGGCTGATTGGTGAGAGTTTCAATCCCAAGCGCGTCGGCCAGTCGACGTGCCGGGTCAACCGTGATGACCACCGTCCTCCGACCCTCTTCCGCACAGGCCAGGCCAAGTGCCGCAGCCGTGGTGGTCTTGCCGACGCCACCCGGCCCGACACACACGATTACTCGGGCACTACCCAACGAATCGGCTCGTCCGTCGGCGGTCATGGTTTTGCGCCACTTCGAGCGAGAGCGCCGAATTGTTTGCCCAACGATTCTGCGATGTCACCCAGATCGTCGGACGAAACGTTCTGGGTCGACGCGCGCAGCACCGAGAGTTGGGGCAGAGGAAGGCGTTGGCCCAGGGAACGAATCTGTTCGTTTTGCCGAAGAACCCGTGATCGTTCGAACCCGAGCGCCGCCTCGAAGGCTTCACGCTCGTCGTCCACAAGGCGACCGAGGTCGGCGGCGTTGGTTTGGGGAACCGAAGGGACCAGCGCATTCACCACGACCGCGATGAGCGCCACACCCACCCGATCCTCCAGGGCGTATGCCGTTTCCACGGTTTCGTTCACGGGAGTTTCCTCGGCGAGCGTCACAAGGAGGACCCCCGAGCGCTCATCGGTGAGCAGCGCGCGGACCTCATCGGCCTGGCGTTTGATCGTGCCGGTGGACACCGCCTCGGCGAGTGCATTCGGCCCCAACAAGAACGTGATTGCGTGCCCGCTGGCCGGGGTGTCGATGATGATGACGTCGGCAGCCTCGGCGTTGAAGTACTGCTTGATCCTTCCGAGGACGAGAAGATCCTTGATTCCCGGCGCTGAGGTGGCGATCACGTCGACTGCCCCGCTCGACCCCAGACGCCTGGCCAACATGCCCAGGCTGTGGTCGTGGAGGTAGTCGAGAAGGGCGGTGTCGGGGGCGACGGAGCAGGCGCGTATCGCGGCGCGGCCGCCCGCCGGGTCGGCGGCGACAAGTTCTACCGGTCGTGCGGTGAGTCGATCGTGGCCGAACAACCGGGCCAGATCATGCTTTCCCTCAATGTCGAGGAGCAAGACCGATTGTCCCGATCGGGAGCATCGTTCGGCGAGTGCGGCGGCGATAGTCGTCTTTCCGACTCCGCCCTTGCCGACGACGGCGACGAGTCGACGCCCGAGCACGCCGCTGCCGAGTTCGTGTTGCCCACCGTTCGTCACCGGTCCATTGTGGCTCGTCGGCGCCGGAACTCCGGCGTCGGGCGGATGTGACCAAAACGTTCCTGCCCCAAAAAACGCAGGACCAGCCGGGAAACTACGATAGCTATCCGTTCCCGGGTAGACGCTCGGGGAAACGTCCACACTGTGATCACCGTGACCCCTTCGTCGTTCTCGCCACACCAGCTCCGCAGTCGCAACCGACCGGCGCAGGGGTTTCGCCACCTCACTCGCCTGTTGGCGTCGCTGCTCGCCACGATCGCGTTCAGCTCCTGGGCTGCTGCGTCGGCCGGCGCAGCAACGAAGGCCTCCGATTCGCCTGCTGGGCTGGTGAACGTCATCGAGGTCAGCGGCTTCATCGATCCGGCCGTACGTGACTTCGTCCTTCGGTCGGTCGAGGAAGCGGTACGAACAAAGGCGCAGGTGTTGGTCATCCAACTCAACAGCCGGGGCTCGTTGCTGTCCCGAACCGAGATGGATGCTCTCGAAACGCGATTGCGCGACGAGAACCGGATTCCGATTGCCGTATGGGTGGGCGGAGGTGCAGCGCCTCGCGCCTACGGCGGCGCAGCCCGGCTTCTCGCCGCCGCCGACGTTGCGGGTCTCGCCCGTCTGGCCAAAGTCGGTCGCTCAACGCCAACTGCCGATCCCAACGATCCACTCCTTGGCCCGGCGATGAACTTCAAGGAGGCCAAGGCGGCCAAGGTCTTCACGATCGACGCCCCCGTCCTCCCAGAGTTCGTCGGTCAACTCGACGGAAGAACCGTGAACGGTCGTGTCCTCGAAACCGCCAAGGATGGTGTGACGGCGAAGGATGGTCGCGAAACCAAACAGCTTCGGGGGGTGCGATTCGCAAAGATGAACGTCTTGGAACGGCTCTTCCATATCGGGTCGAACCAAACCGTCGCCTATTTCTTGTTCGTGATCGCACTCGCAATGTTCGTCTTCGAGTTCTTCACGGGGGGCATCGGCATTGCGGCCGGCGTCGGCCTCGGGGCATTCGTGCTCGCCGTGACCGGTCTGGGTGTTTTGCCTACCCGTCCGCTCGGTGTGGTGGTGTTGCTGTTAGCGATGGTCGGCTTCGCAATCGACATACAGGCGGGAACCCCGAGGTTCTGGACCGGTTTTGGCACCCTCTCGTTCGTCGTGGGCTCCATCGTCTTGTTCGGAAATGGTATCCGGGTCCCGTGGTTCGCGATCGGGTTGGTAACCGTGATGGTCGTGTTGTTCATGGTGAACGGAATGCCGACGATGGTTCGGACACGATTCGCCACCCCAACGATCGGTCGCGAGTCGATGATCGGCGAGCTCGGGGTCGCCGCCGGTGCTGTGAACCCTGATGGGGTCGTCACTGTTCTGGGTGCGCCGTGGCGGGCACGGACGAACCGGGCGACGCCGATCGTGGCCGGGGCATCGGTGCGCGTGGTCGGAATCGACGGTCTGCTCCTCGAGGTCGAACCGCTCGAGGGCGCAGCAAAAGACGCTGGTCATTAGGCCGTTCTGGGTCGTCCGAGGCAGGGACCGGGCCTGGGTTCTCGACGGCTCGGATAGCCCGGAGACGGGCTCGGACCCGCCCGAAAAAGCGTGTCGTTCGTCACATTTCTGCTTGTGTTCGTTCGCCGAGACTCGTAAGGTCTCCATCTGTCGAACCTCTGGGGGGAGGATCCAATGGGATTACTTGCAGAAGAAACCTGGCAGATCAAGGCGGCGTGCCGTGGTCCACAGTCGGTGATGTTCTTTCCGCCGTCGCATTTTGAGCGCAAGGAAGAGAAGGAAGTTCGTGAGGCCAACGCGAAGGAAATCTGTGGCCAATGCAGCGTTCGGCGCGATTGTCTCGACTACGCCTTGCGCATTCGCGAGCCCCATGGCATCTGGGGCGGATTGAACGAGCTCGAACGCCGCCTCGCAACCGCGCGTCAAGCCGGCTGACCGACTCGTTCCTGCGGCAGCGACGTCGCGCCGATCACCGGGAAACTCCGTCTGGGAAACTCCGTCAACCGCACACCCGTAGGCATCAGGCACGCCTACGATCGTTGGTCCGAATCTGAAATCATGAGCCAGCCCGTTCCAGCCACCCCCATTGCGTCCCCTACCGGTCCGACAGAGATCGTCGTACGATCAATTTCTGTCGACGGCTCCCGGGTTCGCTACAGCACCGGTGGTCAGGGGCCAGCAGTGGTGTTCCTCCACGGATGGGGACTTGGCCATCGTGCCTACCGTCGGGGGCTGCGTCGTCTTGCCAAACGCGGATTTCGGGTGATTGCCCCCGCCCTTCCAGGGTTCGGCGCAACTTCGGAACTTCCCGACCATGCACAGTCGCTGGCCGGCTATGCCGCATGGACGCAACGGTTTTGTGAGGCCGTTGGCGAGTCGTATCCGGTCGTCGTCGGGCATTCCTTCGGCGGTGGCGTCGCAACGAAGCTGGCGTCTGACTTCGCTGGTTCCGTACGGGCGATTGCGCTGCTCAACAGCATCGGCGGGGAGTGGTCGAACGGCCAGAACCGGGCACGGATGGAGAGCCGTCCGTGGTGGGATTGGGCGCGTTCGGTCCCGTCCGACGTCGGAGCGCTCGTTTCGAACTTCGGC
>JANOWU010000056.1:0-15178 GCA_031418035.1 Acidimicrobiia bacterium | reverse complement strand
GTGAAAACAGCATCCACGGTGGCGCGTCCTCGAGTTATCACTGAATCGATGTTTGCCTCGCATACGATTTGGTGTGGTTTTCGACCTGCAGCACACGGGCCGATATCGACTGCGAGCGCCCCAACTCTTTCGCCGGACGACCGTTGTGGCCCGATTTGTTGGTAGAGAATTTCGCCACGGAGAAAGCTCCCATTGGTGCGACTCCAACGTTTCTCAACGTGTTTTGAGATCAGGTTCTCGGGTCGAGTCAGTGTGGGCTCAGAAGATACCGACGTGCTCACGAATCCCTGAGGCGAACAGCATTGGAACAGGAGCGCAAAGAGCAGAAAGGAAGCGAAGTACACGATGACACAGTGCAGGGCGCGGGATTTCCACAAAGGAACGCAGACTTTTCGAATCCGCTCCAACCGTAGAACGCCCGCTCTAAAAGCTCTTTCCACTGGAGTGCCCCGATCGCCGTATGCCCTAACGCCACTATAGGCAAGGCTCCATAAGCATGGAGCGCGAAGTGTCCAACTGCGAGCCTGAACTCCAGTGACCATATACAAATCGGGCAATCGACCAATTCTGGGCCCGCTCCTGCGAGGCTTAGTGGCTTCGCTGCCAAGCGCATTAACGCGCCTGCGGGACCGGTCGGCCGGCTATTGGATCGCTGCGCGCAAGCAGGGCTCCTTGATGCTGCAATGTGGCGGACTCGGACCGCTCGCCACTAGTACGCGCACGTATGAAATATACGGCTGAGCTAGCTGTGCTCGACTGAACGAACATATCAACCAGGGCGTTTGCCCCACGCAGTGATGAGCACCGACGTTCCGAAGATGGAATCTGGGTCGGCCAGAACCTGGAGGAACCGATCCATGTCGGAAGAAGCGATGCCGAGACCGACGAGACCGTCGCGGACTTGGCGTGCGTTCGCCGCCAACACCTGGGCAAAACCAGTCCCACCGGAATCGAAGGTGACATGACCGCTTGCACCGGTTTCCACCAGGCCGCGAGTACGGAGGTAACGCCAGGCATTTGCTGCGAAGTCGTTGGCACCGCCACGCTCGGCAAGGAGACGATTGAACGCGCCCGCCATGCGGACAATGAGCTCGTGATCAGGCCCGTCGCGATCCGTCGTTCGCACTTCTCCGGTGTCGAAATCTTCGACCACGAGCCAGCCACCGGGGGCAAGCCGTTCGATCAGCCGATCGAGGACCTCGAGCCGAGCCGGTATGTGTTGGAGTACGAGCCGCTCGTGGATCAAATCCCACGGACCCTCGGGGATGGGCCCGACCACGAGGTCAAGTTCGCGCACCTCAAGCTGTGGACTGCCATCGTGCCGGAACCATCGGGTGTCGAGGTCGACGGCGGTCACGTGGCCTTCGGAACCTACCTCCGATGCGAGCCATCGGGCGATCGACCCGCCGCCGCAACCGACTTCGAGACACCGGTATCCTCGGCGCACCCCGATCCGACGCAGGTGGCTCACGGACAGTGCGTCCAGTGTTTCCTCCAGGCCCTGGAATCGAGCGGCCGTTTCCGGACTCGTGTTGCTCATCAAGTACGGCGAATCCGACATGGCCACCACCTCTGTCGGGCAACGCTCCCACAACCCCAACCCATTCGCCAAGTCGCGCCCGGGATTCCGGGCACGAATTCCGGATCGGCGTCATGGTCATCGTTCCGGGCAGATCTACTCTCCTTCCTACCTTTCGCCGGTGTGGTGGTCTACTCCAACCGCCATCATCATCGACGCGAGCATTCGGGTCTGTGTGCGTCGATCTCGCCACCGACGACGCACGGGGAGGCGCGCTCGCCTTCAGCGAGAAGCGTCCCGTCGGTGGACCGGGAGGTAGCGCGTTCGCATCCCCTCTTCAAGCAATACCTTCTTCAGGCCGTAAGTGCACGTATCAACGCCGCGCGCTCGCGTATCACCCGACCGCGGAGGTGGCCTTGCACGTCGCGGTGGACGACGCCCACGCTGTACAGCGTTGCGTTGCGACCCACACTCGCCTCGGGCACATCGAGCCCACCACGGTAGCTTCCTTGCTGGGTGACGTGGAATGCGACACGCCCAGATGCGGAGAACACTTCATCGACGACGGTCGTGTGCACATCCAGTGGTGAGCGGGTCGGGCCAACGCCTTCGTCGTCGAACCACACTCGATCACCCTCGTTCGTCTGGGCTCCACCTCGCACCCAGTCGATGATGTCGGCTTCCGCAGTCCCATCCGGCACACCAGGTTGCACGTCCCATGGCGCGACCGCCGGTGACTCCACCGGCTCCGGTGTTCCGTCGGCGAGTTGGCGTCGACGACTCCAGTAATCCTCGATCGCGTAGTTCGAGGTGAGCCGGGTGCCGTTCCACCGGTACAGGCCGATGCCACCCCACGATGCCTCGCGACCGTTGTGGCGCGTCGACGCACCGTGTTGGGAGAACCGCATGGCAAGGCGATCCTCGGCGAACACGATCTCGTGCACGGTCATCCCCAGCCCGGGGAACTGCTCCAGCTGTCGAACGACGGCCGGCACATAAACCTCGTCGCGAGGACCCAGGTCTGTGCCACCCATGTGGAGAACGTAGTCGGGCTCCATGATCTGTGCACATACGGCTGGGTTCTGACACACGAGGTAGTCGACGACATAACGGCGCAACACGCCGACAAATGGATGCATCAAGAGATCCCCCGATCATGGTTGTGCCAGAACGGCACACGCAGTTCCTTCTTCAGCACTTTGCCCGACGCATTGCGCGGCAGCGCATCGACGAAATCGACGGAGCTTGGACACTTGTACCGGGCGAGGCGGGTACGAGTGAACTCGATCACCGCAATCGCGTCGAGGGTATGTCCGGGGCGCAACACGATGATCGCCATGGGCGTCTCGCCCCAACGCTCGCTCGGCACGCCGATCACCGCAACCTCCGCAATCGCCGGATGGTCATAGAGCACGTTCTCGATCTCGGCCGGATAGATGTTCTCGGCCCCCGACACGATCATGTCCTTGAATCGGTCGAAGAGATAGAGATAGCCCCCGGCATCGGCGTATGCCGCATCTCCGGTGCGGAGCCAGCCCTCCGTGTTGATCGTGGCCGCCGTTTCGGCAGGCTTGCCCCGGTAGCCGCGCATGTTCATTGGCGAGCGCGCCCAGATCTCTCCGACCGCGCCGAGCTCCACGGGTTTGTGTGTGCTCGGGTCGATGATCGAAACCTCGACCCACGGCACGGGTCGACCGCACGACCGCAGCAGGGCGGCCCCGTCGGCATCGTCAGGACGGTGATCCTCCGGCCGCAGCGCAACGATCGATCCGGCCGTCTCGGTCATCCCGTAGTTCTGCATGAACTTGCAACCGAGCAACTCGATGGCCCGACGCAGCACGGCGTCGCCGATCGGCGATGCGCCGTACACCAACAGCTCAAGGCTCGTGAGGTCCGCGTCCTCCACCCCCGGCGCCATCAGGATTGTTTGGATCACTGCGGGAACGAAGAAGGCATGCGTGACGCGATGAGTGGAAATGGCCGCAATGATCGTCGCCGGATCGAGTTCTCGCAGCAAGACCGTATGTCCACCTACCAGTAGTGCACCCATTCCGAAACCGATGCCTCCGATGTGGAACATCGGCATGCCCGCCAGGTTCACCTTGTCGGCGGTGAAGCCCCATACTTCCGTTGCGAGGAGCTTGGTGTACGCGGTGTTGCGGTTCGTCAACTCCACGCCTTTGGGGACGCCGGTGGTACCCGACGTATAGAGCAGCAAGACCGTGTCGTCGGGGCCTACCTCTACGTTGGGATCGACGCCGGTGCCCGACGCGATCCACGGCTCGTATTCGGTGTCGAGTGAGAGGATGCTGCTGATCCCCTCTGTCGCTCGAGCCTGCGCTGTCAGGAGCGGCAACTGCTCGTCGGCGACGACGATCAACTTCGGAGAGGCGTCGGCCACGATTGCGGCGATCTCGGCCGGTGCCAAACGCCAGTTCAAACCGACCAGGATCGCGCCCGCCTTGCTACAGGCGAAGGCCAACTCGAAGAACACCGCATGGTTCTTCGACAGCACCGCCACGCGATCTCCCGGAACGACGCCCGCGGCCACCATGGCCGACGCCGCGTCGCTGCTGCGACGGTCGAGGTCGCTGAAGGAGAGCGTGTCGGTCCCGGAGGTCAGTGCAGGAGCGTCGGGTGACGTTGTTACCAACGTGCGGATGGCCGACGCGTAGGTGAACGTTGCGTCGTCGAAGTCGGCCGAGCGAACGGCGGATGATGAGGAACTGGAAACCACGGTGACTCCCGTTGAAGGTTTGGAACTTCATCAACACTAGTGTTGATGAAACTTCGATGCCACCCCAGCGTCGCTTCGGCTGCTGACCCGCCGAAATTAGCGTTGCGATCGGTGGCAAGCTCAACGATGGCCAAAGACGCTTCCGATCCCATCGCTCGCCTGCGGACATTCAACCTGCTGGCCGGTGCCCTCCACCTGGTTCAGGCCATCGTCGTTCTGGTGCTGACCAACGGGCGATCGCTCCCCGTCACCGCGGCGTTCGGGAACGGACCTCCGGGACAACCGCTCGGACCCCTCGTGTTGGAGAAACTCTTCTCGTACAGAATCGGCTACGCCGTATTCACCTTTCTTCTGCTGTCGTCTGTGTTCCACTTTCTCGTGGCGAGCCCGTGGGGATTCCCTCGGTACCGTAGCGAGTTGGCGAACACTCGCAACCGGTTTCGGTGGGTGGAGTACTCGCTGTCGTCGTCGGTCATGGTCGTCGTCATCGCCGGCGTGGTCGGCATCACCGATATCGCCGCATTGCTTGGTCTTGCCGGGGTGAACGCCTCCATGATTTTCTTCGGTTGGCTGATGGAAACCACGAACAAGCCGGGACCGACGGCGAACTGGGCACCGTTTCGTTTCGGGAGTTTCGCCGGAATCATTCCGTGGATCGCCATCGTGTTCTATACCGTCGGTGCGGCGACCTCGGATGCGACAGCGGATGCGGGAACGGGTGAAGGCGTACCAGGCTTCGTCTACGGGATCTTTGTTTCGCTGTTCTTGTTCTTCAACTGCTTTGCAATCACGCAACTCCTCCAGTACCGCGCGAAAGGTAAGTGGGCTGACTATTTGCGGGGCGAACGCAGCTACATCGTCCTTTCCCTTCTTGCGAAGAGCGCACTGGCGTGGCAGATCTTCGCCAACGTGCTTCTCCCCAACGTGTAACTCCTTTCTCGAATCTGTGGTTCGCCGTGCGCGTGGCACTCAGCAGGGTGATGAAAATCCTGCTTTTCGACCGTTTGCCACCACGAACTTGGTGCATCGCGGAGTGTGCTGAGGTCGGAAGGGAGGTTTTTCGAGAACCCTGCTAGCCGTGCGACATGGCGAGCAACACGCCCAGAACGAGGATGCAGGCGCCGCCGTCGCCGATAAGGCGCTCAATCCGACCCGGCGAGCGTGATGACCAGCTCCGGATCGATCCGCCGGCAGATCGCCGAAACTTCGGCCAGGCGTTCCCGGGTAAGCCCTGCGTTCATTCGCAGGCGTCGGAGCATGACGCCAAACGTCTCCGTCGTTTGCACAAAGACAAGCTAGAACAACTTCGTACCCGCCACCGACCCGCAGCGAGTACCTACCCGCAGCGAGCAGGGCTGAGGGTTGGCACCACCGTGCCAGGTTGGGGCCTCCGGGCGTCGCTCACGCGCGCACCCTGGCACGGTGGTGCCAACTCCTCGGTGGCGACGCGTTGCGTCGCGTGGCATCGCGTGGCATCGACGCCCGCTTTCGTTTAACGCGCGAACGACGTCGGTCATTCGCCGAGGTGTGCTGGTGTTTCAGCGTGGCGGGGTGAGGGTGTATCCGGTGCGAAGCTCGTCGGATGAATCGGCCACGCTGTAACGCGTGAGGTGCTGGGCGAAGGGTGACAGTCTCCGATGGTCGGTTTTGGTGATGCCGGGGATCATCGGCTCGCGAAACCACGGCGCATAGAATTCCATGTTCGGAATCGCCCGTACATGGTCAGACACGTTCGGGGTGCCGCCGTGCCACGCTCGCACGTCGCGAATCTGGACAGAGCCTGCAGGGGCCGGGCACACCGTGCTCAGGCGCATCCAATCCGGCTCTTCCGCCAGGGATGGGATCGGTGCCCGCGAATGCTGCGACCCGGGAATCTGGCGGGTCGGGCCGTTGAGGGGAGTGGAGTCAACGGTCAGAAAGTTCACGCAAACGTATGGGCACGGAAGGTCTCGCGTTGAGAGGTGTCCGCGCGGATCATGAAACGAACTGAACGGGGTTGTGGATCGCTCCCGATAGTCACCCATGTCGGCGTGTAGTGGCTGGTACTTCGTCGCCCCCGGGAGGCAGAAGTCGCCGCTGCAGGAACGCAGAAGATAGTCCGAAGACTCGAAGATCGCCGTGACGATCGGCGTGACCGTGGGAAGGTCGAGGAGCATCTGCCACTCCGGACGATGCAACATGCTCCGGGTCATGCTGGACCCGCCAAAGGAGTAGCGCAGCGTTCCACGATTCCCGTTGCGATCAGGGTCAAGGGCGATGATGTCACGGACCGCTTCGTCGACCCCAGCCTTGAGAATGGCCAGCTGGTCGGGAGGAAGTGCATCGCGAATTACGACGAACCCATCTCGCTGAAAAATCCGCACGGCTCGATCAACTTCCGAGGGATCGAGTACCTCCAGACCCCGGATGCCGTTATGAGCACTTAGGTATGCGCGCTGATCTTCTAGGTCTTGGTCCATGGAGTGGTATTCCTTGGGAGGTGGCTAGCTCGTCGGTGGGAGCGAAACCCGAGTCGTGCGTCCGTGGAAACGAGCGATGAGTTCGCCGGACTGGTTGCGCACTTCAACATCATGCAGTGCGGTGCGTCCGCCGCTCCACTGGGTCGTTGCTCGAGCCTCAAGCCGATCGCCGAGCCGGGCTGGAGCGACGAAGTCGATCTGTGCCGCGGCCGCCAATGCAGGAGACCCCTCCGTGTTCGAGGCAAACGCCATCGCCGAATCAGCAAGCATGAACACAAACCCGCCGTGGCATACGTCGAGGCCGTTGACCATATCGTTGCGGACCGTCATGGAGATGACCGAGCGGCCCAATTCCGCCTCGTCGAGTGACATGCCGGCCGAGCGGGAAGCCTCATCGCCCTTCCACATCTGATCCGGTGATGTGCGTTCGTCGGCCATACTCATCCCCGAAATCCTACTTGTCGTGACCCTCTGAACCGCTCACGGACCCCGCCCCGCGCGCTACGGAACAGGGACGCCCGTTCCGGGCAGGGCGGCCAAACCGGACAGGAGAGTGATTCGCTCGTCGGGGCTCAAAGCGGCCCAGGGAGTGGCGGCCAACTCATTCGTACGTCGCTCAATTGCGTCGCGAGCATCTCCGGGGGGCAGAACGCGGATCTCTGGTGCCGTGAGACCAGCTTCCTTCCATGCGATCGCGTGAGAATCCGCACGATGCATGCGCAACACCACCGAGGCATCGCAGATTCGAGCCGCGTCTGACGCGTCGTCGGGGAGCCATGCTCGGCCCATCAGCTGGGACAACGGAGAAATGAAATCCGCAATAGCGGCGAGACGCGCCTTCAAGATAATCGCGCATACATCAGCGACGAGTGACTGACGGGGCTCAAAGAGCGATGTCACCGCCTCGGATTGGAGGATCACGACGTTCCGGGCAACCTCGATGGCCGCCGCCGTCGTGCGAATCTGACCGTCGGTCACCTCGACCGCACCACGCTCAGCGAGCCCGGTCAGGAAATCTGCGCTGGAGCCGAAGTGTTCGTAGCGGGTGAGTTCGTTGTACTCGAATTGCGACATGCCGCCACTCGCCAACGGGCCAGCGAAGAGTGCAAGCGCACCTGGGTGAAAGCGGTTGTCGCCGCGCAACTCCTGCAGCTTGGCTTTGTCGACCGTACTGTGTAGGGAAATCGCCGTGCGATCAATGACAGGTGCAATCAGGGATGAGAAGGTTGCGGGGTTTTCGAGCAAAGACACTGCGCCTGTCTACTGCGCTGCGCCCGGGCGCGCCAACTGCTCCGGTCGAGATGCTCCTCAGACCTTCGTAACGACCACATTGTCGATCAGTAGCTCCGCAGGGTCGCGAAACCCCGTGGAGAACGTCGACATGTAGAAAATGAATCCGTCGCCGGCCTGGCCCAGTGCGGGAGTCACGGTGTCCATAACGACCTTCCCGTCGAGTGAGAGGACGACGGCGATATTCGCCCCGTCACGCACGCATCGGAAGGCGACGCGCGTTCGCGGGTGAATCAAGGCCGTATCGAAGCGGTCCTGATTGCTGAAGCCCCGATCGAAGAACGACGTCGGCTGCTGGGTCGCAGCCGCGTTGTCGTATCGCGATGCCGCGATGCGACCATCGGGCCGGACGTCGACCAACAAGAAGTTCAGAGGCCCAGTCGATGCGCCGGTGTCCTGGCATGCAAAGTTCGGCGAAGCCTTGGAGAGCGCGCCGGGAGTGAGCGTCATATCGAAGGCGACCTCAACTCGCGGCCCGTAGCTGAGGAGGGTGCCACTGGAGACACGGCCGGGCGCAGGGGGTGCCGCAGCCATTCGGAACTGCCCGTCCACGACGTCGCCGGTGTAGCCGCCAAGGGACTGTTTTGCCCAGGTGGACTTGGCCGGGTCGTCGAAGTTCTCGCTGTACAACACGGTGCCTGGCGGTGCTTTGGTGATGTCGAGCACGGTTGTTGTGGTCGTTGCGAGCGATGACGAGGGAGCGGACTTGCGCCACACCGCCGACTTGCCCGACTTCGTACATACGAGTGACCCGATGACCGTACCGATCTGTGACGTCTTACAGGGCTTTCCCGCCGACGGTTTCGGCGCAGCCAGTGACGGAACGGACACGATCAGCACTATCGCCGAGGTGACCGCAAGTACGGCACGTTTTGACATCGACCGTCCATCTTCAAACATGCGGAGCAAGACTAGATGGGCGGCGGCCGGTTATGCGAGTGCGCGAGTGTCCAGTGCGAATATTCAGAACGACGCCGACAAGGGATCGAGGCCCAAGAGCACTCGGCCCGCATCGTCGATCGCGTGCGGTGACACCATGATGTGCTGACCGACCACGTGGGCATCGCGGAAACACCGCGCCAACGGATGATCAGCGTCGCTCATGGCCGTTCCCGCTACTTCGTAAAGACCACTCACGGCCTGCGCGCACGAGCGCGTTGCATGGGAACACGCCAACCGAACGAGTGCGTGCTGACGCACGGATGGCGCGTCCCCACGTTGGACCGTTTCCCAAAGGTCGCCAACCGCGTCAAAGCAGAAGCCTCGTGCGCTACCAAGTAGTGCTTCGGCATCGGCCAGCGCCGACTGAGCACGCGGACGTTCGCGCAGCAGGGCTTTTGTGAAGCGGGGCGTGCGTTCGTTCGCCAACGTCACGAAGTGGTCGATGGCCGCGCGCGCAATACCCGTCGACACACCAACCTTGTTGTAGGCCAAGCGGCTCGTGAGGGGCATGCGAAAAAGAGCGCTGTCAACCGTTGGACGCTGCAGACGAACATGAGTCGTTCGTTCCTCGGGGACGAACACGTCACGCACTTCGACGTCATGGCTTCCGGTCCCTCGAAGTCCGGGGCTATTCCATGTTCGAATCACTGTGTAGTCCGCGCGCGGCACTAAGACTTCGAGCGTCTCCCCCCGACTGCGACCTTCCACGACACACTGACCCCAGAACCAGTCGGCGCGTTCGGCACCGCTGGCAAACGGCCAGCGGCCGCTGATTCTCACGCCGCCGTCGACCCGCGTTGCCGTCACCACGGGGTTCAACGCGCCGCAGATTATCGACGCCGGGTGATCCACGATCACCCGTTTCGCGATCGTGTCGGAGAGGTAGGCCGCGGCGATCCCCGTCGTTTCGACCCCGATCATCAGTACCCAACCCGTCGCCCCGTCGGCCGTGGCGACGGCCTCGATCGCTGCGATGGTAGTAAGAGGGTCAGCCTCAGCACCGCCAAGGACAGCGGGCACGCACATGGCGAACAACCCCGAGGAGGCAAGTGCACGTACGACTTCGACATCGGGAGAGACAGCCTGTTCCGCAGCGGCTCCACGGTCCCGGATGAGATCTCGAAGTGCGACGGCTCGCTGCACAAGTGAACCGCTTTCGTTCATGTTCCCCTTCGGTCCAATCTGCTCACAGGCACCAACGGGTGAACCGTACCGCGTCGGAGTCGATTCGGCGAAGTGCATCACGCGAATGACGCGAACCGATTCGTCGCCGAAGTTTCGAGACGAAAGCGGTCGTTGACTTAGGGGGCCTCGACCTGTTCGGCTTCTTCAACCTCGATGACGCTGGCCCGTTCGGCACCGCCGCTCGGGGTGCGCAGCACACGGCGATCCACCTTGAGTGGGCTGCCGAGCTTTACCAGGATGAACTCGTTGTCATCGGCCGCGAGAGGACCGCCCTTGGAGAACGATCGTCCGTTGGAGAACGGGAAGTTGTTGTCGTTCACAATGAGCAGTGTCGACGGGTCAACCACGTGAATGCTTTCGATCGTGATGAACGGGAAGCGGAAAAAGGCGCCGTCCTTACCGACGTTTCCGGGATCGGGAAGAGCCATGAGGTCAACCAGGAGTGTCTTCGTTACCGGTCCTGACCCACGGGGAAGGTCCAGTAGGAAAACCTTCTTCATGCGCGGAACGTTCGGCGAATCGCCGCCTGAGTCCCGCTCAAGCAGCAGCGCCTGATTGCTGTTGATAACCGTAAGCTCACCTATTGACTCACCGCCACTGTCGGTTGGCGCAGTCGTCCCGGGAAACGCCAACGTGCCATCGGCTCGCTTCAGTGTCGACAGGTTCGGCCGACCGCCGTTGCTCTCGAGCGGTATTGTCATCACGCGATCGCTATAGCGGTTCTTGCGGATATCGAATTCGAGCATTCGAAGCCTTGCTGCCGGATCGCCCTCGATCGGTCCCTCGAAGAGCGGGTAGAGACGCGTACGGTCCACGGATATGCCGAGTCCTTCGAAACCTCGTGAAGCACCAACCGTGGGACGCTCACCGGCATCGAGTTTCAACTTCGGGTTCTGCGGCGACCGGACGGACGAAACACCGACTGGCGCGTCGAGGAGTACTCCTTCAGGCGAGGTGTGAAGGAGGAAGGGCCCAAACTCCTCTCCGAACCAGAACGAACCGTCACGTCCTATCTGCATCGATTCGATGTCGAAGTCGAAGCCAGTCAGCTTTCGGGTTCCACCAGCGCAGAGTGCCGGTTTTGGTGGCAGCACGTTGAAGTCGAAGCCCGGAAGGTCATCGCCAATTTCCTGATCGCACACGATCTTCCAGGGAATCTTGCGATCCGGATCACTTAGGCCGAACCCTCCCGTGATCGCAACGACCGTGCTTGATTGGTCAACGGCGATTCGGTTGACCCACAGTTCGTAGTCGCCGCTGTTCGCGCGTGCGCCATAACCGTTGTCGCTCATGGCCCACCAGTCGCCCTGTCCTGTTGGAACCACGGCGCTTATTCCTTGGATCGGCTGGCGATCGAACGCCGGACCAGTCGCGGGCGTGACAATGCCGTTGGCGAGTGCATTCGCACGATCGGTCGCGCCGAGCTGCGCACCGGAAGTACCGGAGTTGTCTCGGAACGTCTTCGCGGGAAGCACGACTCGAGCAGCCAGGAGGCTGTGCTGTATCCCGTTGCTCACGCTGGCAACCTGAGCCGATTCCGATTGAGCGACGACACCGCCCGTACGCGTCGCAACCATGACACCTCCAGCGACGAGGACCAGGGCCGCACTGCGTCCTGCTCCTTGGCCCCAGGGGCGCGATGGCCGAGATGCGCCATATCGGCGAGGTCGATGGTTGGACCGGATTCGCGTCATACAAGTCTCCGTTCGGGTGAGTTTGCCTGCTCGTACCTCTGAGATCGTGACGCTCGACGATGGACGGAAGTGGAACAGGACCTGAGAGACGGCGAACCGGTTGGTGAACCTTTGGCGTTGTCCCCATAGGCAAAGCAACTGTCACCCTTCACCGGTTGATAACGTCTCGCCATGTCGACGAGCAGCCACGCAACAATCAGTGCACTTAGTAACTGGTACATCGAGCAGATGGCACAGCTTGACCCTGTTGCGGCGACGGGCTGGGGAATCGCAGGAGGCGAACACCTCCTCACGGACCACTCGCCGTCGGGCGTCGAGGCGCGCGCCGAACTCCAGCGATCAACGCTGCAAGAAATTGGCACCATCGACTGCTCGGCCGATCGTGATCGCATCGCAGCAGAGGTGCTACGTGAGCGGCTTCAAGCCGCCGTCGACCTGTACGACGCCGGCGAATACCTCCGCCCCCTGAGGGTGCTCGGGAGTCCGCAGTCATCGTTGCGGTCAGCGTTCGACCTCATGAGACTCGATACGAGCGAGGACTGGGACGTCGCGCGCCAACGCCTCAACGCGATTCCCGAAGCAATCGCGCAGGTGATGGCGTTGTACGACGACGGCCGATCCGCCGGGGTCGTGGCCGCTCGCCGACAGGCGTTGGCGTGTGCCGCACAGTGCGATTCGTGGGGAGATCCCGCCGACGGATTCTGGATCTCGTTCGCCAAACGCAGCTCGCACGTCAACGTCGACGAAGAGGCTGGTGCCGCCGCCGCTGCGTATCGGCGCCTTGGTGACTGGCTTCGCGACGTCTACGCCGCCGACGCGAGCGACCGTGACCCCGTCGGCCGCGAGCGGTACCAACTGCACTCGCGCACCATGAACGGAACGACCCTTGATCTCGACGACACCTATGCATGGGGTTGGGAGGAGCTCCGACGAATCGAGACACGGATGCTCGAACTGTCAAAGCTCATGGGCGTCGACTCGATACCCGCGGCGATCGAGAAGGTCGAAGCCGACCCGCGTTACATCATCGACGGTGTCGACGAATTCCAGCGGTGGAACCAGAATCTCATCGACGCGACCATTGCGGAACTCGATGGCGTGCACTTCGAAATTGCGGAGCCGATCCGCCGTTGTGAAGCGATGATTGCACCTCCCGGTGGCGCCGCGGCCATGTACTACACAGGGCCTTCGGAAGACTTCAGCCGTCCCGGACGCACCTGGTATCCAACGCTCGGCAAGACCCGTTTTCCACTTTGGCGCGAAGTGTCGATCTGCTATCACGAAGGCGTCCCCGGACACCATCTGCAAATCGGTCAGGTCCGCTACCTCGCCGACACTCTCACCCGGTTCCAGCGACTTGCCGGGTTCATTTCCGGGCACGGTGAAGGGTGGGCGCTGTACGCCGAGCGGCTTATGCAGGAGCTCGGCTACCTCGACGATCCCGTCTATGAACTCGGCCAGCTCTCGGCTCAGGCCATGCGTGCGGTGCGGGTCATCGTCGACATCGGGATGCATCTCGAACTGACGATTCCCGCCGACGAGTCGTATCACCCCGGCGAAGCGTGGACGCCTGAACTTGCCCTGCCCTTCGTCATCGAACGCTCACGCTTCCCCGAGGCGTTCATGGCTTCCGAAGTGGACCGCTACCTGGGGTTGCCCGGTCAGGCAATCTCCTACAAGGTCGGCGAGCGGGTGTGGCTCGAAGGTCGCGATGCAGCTCGGGCTCGTCATGGTGCCCGCTTCGACTTGAAGGAGTTCCATCGTGCCGCGCTCGACCTCGGCGGTATGGGTCTCGATCAGCTCCGCGACGAGCTGGCGCGATTGTGACCTAGCAGGGTGATGAAAATCCTACTTTTCGACGGGTTCCTGACGACAGACTGGCTGGTCAGGGACCCCCCGAAAACGTCGAAGAGTGGGGTTTTTCAGAAACCTGCTAGGAGACGTCGGGCGCAGTGATGTACACACTATTCACGGTGGCGAGACGCTGGTCGCCGTAGTGCAGCTCACCGTCGATGAACAGCTTGCGTCCTTCGCGTGCGCGCAAGAAGGCACGTGCACATAGCATCACACCGATTGGAACGCCCGCCTCGTAACGAACCTTCAGCTCGCCGGTATACGCACGTGCCGACGCGATCTGAAGAACGAAACCGGTGAGGTCGTCGAACAGCGCGGCAACGATCCCCCCGTGCGATCTCCCAGGTGCTCCCTCGTGAGCCGAGCGGAGCATGAACTCGGTGACGACCGAGTCACCGTTTCGGACAACGTCGAGTTCCAGTGAGTAAGGACTCGTCCAACCGCCGAACGGTCGATCGCCCCAGCCGGCATCGAGCGTTTCACCTTCATTGGGAGCCGGCACGTCTTCGAGCGACGACCAACTTGACGGCGGCCGAACCCGGGGTGCCAACGCGTCGAATCGGGAGTTGATCGTTTCGAGCTGCGCAGCAATGTCCGCCATGCTTCCGAGATCGAGTTCTCGACCAACGACGTTGTGCTGGAGGTTTCGCAGAGCGAAACCCAGCCGCTTGCGGGCATCGAACTCAGGATCGTTGATCGACATCGTCACATTCTTACTCATTCATACGTACACAGATTATGTGCCTAACCAGCCATGGTCAGTCCGCCGGACACGCTGATCACCTGACCGGTGACGAACGCCGCGTCGTCGGAGGCAAGGAACAGTACGGCACCGACGATATCTTCCGGTTGACCGAGTCGGCCAAACGGTATGGATCGCGTAAGGGCGGCGCGCAACTTGTCCCCCGATTCACCCTCCCCGGCAAAGTCACGGAATAGCGCGGTATCGGTCGGGCCCGGGCACACCACGTTCACGTTGATCTGTTTGCGCGCCAGCTCTCGCGCCATGGTCTTTGAAAACGAAATGATTCCACCCTTACATGCCGAGTACACCGACTCACCCGACGAACCCACACGACCAGCGTCGGACGAGATGTTCACGATCCGGCCCCGCCCTCGAGCCGTCATTCCCTGGAGCACCGCATGATGCATGTTGAGCGGGCCGGTGAGATTGACGGCGATGATCCTCGACCACAGTTCGGGATCGCTATCGACGAACGGGCCGGCAAGGTCCCAACCCGCGTTGTTGACCAGAACATCGATTGCACTGTACCGCTAGAGTGCAGATTCGATCAGCTTACCCACAGCCGTTTCGCTCGAGACATCGGTCAGCACGCCGTACACTCCAAGTTCGGAGGTTGTTTGCTCGAGCCTGACCTGATTGTTGTCGGCAATGGTGACGTTCGCGCCGTCATGTTTGAAACGTGCCGCGATTGCCCGTCCAATGCCTTGCGCTCCGCCCGTCACAATCACTGAAAGAATGCCCATGCGCCAATTG
>JANOWU010000055.1:0-32729 GCA_031418035.1 Acidimicrobiia bacterium | reverse complement strand
GCGTGCCGGAACCTCTGACGTCGGTGTACCCACATCGAACGGGGTTCCGTCCGCACTCAACCACACGCTCGTAGTCACGCAGTCACACAACAACATGTCACGCGTGAACGACGACAACCTGACCATCTGTGATGTGTGCGCAATCCCTGACTTCGCGTCGACCGTGACGGTGACGTGAGGACGTTCGCCGCCAACGTTCACGCGGCCCTCGTTTGCCAGAGACTCGTGTGCGATGTCAACCAACGCGTCATGTCGACGCTGCGCCGGAGTCCGGTTGTCCCCCTCGCACGGCTTTGGCTTTGCGGCCTCAAGCGCCTTCGATAACGCTTCACCGCCAAGGGCGTCGAGGAGACCGTTCAGGATCCACATCCCACCCGACGTCGGCGACAACTGCACCCGACGCGCCTCTTCGTGTTCCTTCTCTGATGTCGGGTCACCGAGCGTGTCGTCGCAATGCGAAACCCACAACGCCACCGCTCGGCGGAAGTTCGAGAACGACAGTGTGTACGCGAACCGCAACAGCATCTCGGCATCGCGGACCAGAAACGGCAAACGAGCTTTCGTGAGTACCTTTGCGACCACACCCACGTGTGACACACCGATCGCGCCCGCATCAACCGCATCGGACCACCCGGGCAGTTTCGCGAACACCTCAGCGTGGGCGATGCGATGTTCACCTTCACCGGGTCGGGCGTGCGTGTTGAAGGCGAGCCATTCCGAAACGTTGCGGTAACCGTCATCTCGTATCACTGGCGAGTCGGCGAACGGAACGATGATACGCGTGCATAGAGTCTCGAAACGGTCGACCAATGCCCGTGCGGCCGCCTCGTTCGCCGCTGTGACGACTGCGCCGTTTCGCAGGCAGGAGACAGCCGAGAGTGCCGCAGACTCAGCAAGCTCAAGAGAGTGGTCGAGGGTCGATTCCACGTACACATTGTATCGCGAAACCACGAACGTATGTTCGAGAAACGAGAAAAAATCGCCGGAAATCGTAGAAGACCGCATCTCACCTGTCGTTTTCCTGCTCAACAGCGATGGACGAGTCGACGATCAGCGACACGTGATCGGCACTCAAGCACGGCCTCAGGAAACCCTCGCCACTCGAATCAAACTTGGGGGACCGCACGAAAGAGACGAACAGTGCGAAACGTGCCACAGCCCGCTTCGCGGTACCGTGGCGGGATGACGCTTGAAGGCAACTACGTTCCGAGTCCGGCCGATTGGGTGCGCGAGCAGATTGAGCTCTACGAACGCACTGGCGGCAAAGAAGGCAACACCCTGCGCGAGACCGGCATCCGCGTGGTCATCGTCACGATGCGCGGTGCGAAGACCGGCAACATCCGAAAGATCGCGTTGATGCGCGTCGAACACGAAGGCGAGTACGCATTCGTAGCGTCCTATGGCGGACGTCCCTCCCATCCCGTTTGGTACTACAACCTCCTCGCCGACCCCGATACGGTGATGCTTCAAGATGGCCCTGAGCCCTTTGCGGTGACGGTACGCGAGGTCAGCGGCGACGAGCGGGCCGCGTGGTGGGATCGCTCCGTGGCCGTGTTCTCGAACTACGCCGAGTACCAAGCCAAGACCGAGCGGGTCATCCCAGTGCTGGTCGCTACGCGCAAATAAGACAATAAGACATGCGTCTCAGCCCGACCGAACGCGACCGGCTCCTTCTCTTCAACGCTGCGGAGTTGGCGCGTCGACGTCGATCCCGGGGCCTCAAGCTCAACGTTCCGGAGGCAACCGCGATCATCGCGGATACCGTCGCCGAAGCTGCACGCGACGGTGCACGTCTGCTCGACGCCGCAGACGCAGGCCGATCAGTGCTCAGCGTCGATGACGTGTTGCCGGGAGTGGTTGACATCGTCGTCGAGGTGAAAGTCGAGGCCCTGTTCGACGACGGTACGCGCCTCGTTGTCGTGCACGATCCGTTTCGCCGCACGTCGCAATCGACTTTCGCGGCACCCGGTGCCGTCGACACGGCCGAGCCCACTGAAGTGGCGTTCGACGTCGTCGAACTGATCGTCACGAACCGTTCGTCGGTGCCGGTGAGCATAACGTCGCACTTCCATTTTTTCGAAGTGAACCCGCGGTTGGAGTTCGACCGCAAGGCCGCGTATGGCATGCGCCTTGCGATAACAGCAGGCACAGCCCAGCGTTTCGAACCGGGCGAACCAACATATGCGCGCCTACGATCTATCGGTGGTGACCGAATCGCCATCGGGTTCGCCGGCCTCGTCGATGGGCCGCTCGACGACCCGCAGATCCGCGCCGCTGCACTCGTTCGCGCTGCCGCCGAGGGCTACCTGGGAGCACAGCCATGAGCATGCACTCCCATGGCGAATTGGCGCACACGCACGGGCATGGCGACCAACCCCACACCCACACTGCCCCCGACGACATCCTTCCCCACGACTACGCAGCGGTCTACGGGCCGACCGTCGGCGATCGCGTCCGCCTCGGCGACACCGACCTCGTCGTAAAGATCGATTACGACGCGCAACAGCGAGGCAACGAATTCCTCGCCGGGTTCGGCAAGACGGCCCGCGACGGGCTCCTCCTCCAAGCTGCGTCGGTCCGCGATACATGCGACCTGGTGATCTCCAACGTCGTGATCATCGACGCCATGCACCGCATCGGCAAGACCTCGATCGGCATCCGCGAGGGTCGAATCTCTGCCATCGGACGCGCGGGAAACCCCGACTACCTCGACGACGTTGATGTCGTCGTCGGCACGGGCACATCCATTGTTTCGGGCGAAGGTTTGATTGCGACAGCCGGCGCCATCGATACACATGTGCACTTACTATCTCCTCGCATCATGGAGGCATCACTTGCCGCCGGTGTAACCACGATCATCGGGCAGGAGTTCGGCCCGGTATGGGGTGTGGGTGTGAACTCGCCGTGGGCGTTGCGTCATGCCTTCAACGCGTTCGATCAGTGGCCGGTGAACATCGGCTTCCTCGCTCGCGGTTCGTCGTCGAACGACGCACCGCTGATCGAAGCACTCGTGGAGGGCGGCGCCTGCGGGTTCAAGGTGCACGAGGATATGGGCGCCCATCTCCGCGCGCTCGACACCGCGTTGCGCGTGGCCGAGGACCATGACGTGCAGGTTGCGTTGCACACCGATGGGCTCAACGAATGTCTCTCGGTCGAAGACACGCTTCGAGTGTTGGCTGGCCGCACCATCCATGCGTTCCACATCGAAGGGTGCGGCGGCGGGCACGTGCCGAACGTGCTCAAGCTGGCCGGCGTCGCAAACGTGATCGGCTCGTCGACGAACCCGACGCTGCCCTTCGGCCGCGACGCGCTCGACGAGCATTACGAGATGATCTTCGCCGCCCACGGCCTCAACCATCACTCGGCGAGCGATCACGCAATGGTGCACGATCGCATCCGTGGCGGCACCATGGGCGCCGAAGGCGTGCTTCACGACCTCGGCGTGATCGGCATCACCTCGTCCGACGCCCAGGGAATGGGCCGCGCCGGGGAGACCGTCCGACGCACGTTCCAGTTGGCGTCGAAGATGAAGCGTGACCTCGACCAGTCACCGAGCGTCCACGACAACGACCGCGTTCGCCAATACATCGCGAAGCTCACGATCAACCCGGCGATCGCGCACGGCATGTCGCACGAGATCGGGTCGCTTGAGGTCGGCAAGCTCGCCGACATCGTGTTGTGGCGCGCCGACCACTTCGGCGCCAAACCGCAGCTGGTGCTCAAGGCCGGGTTCCCGGCGTTCGGTGTCACCGGCGACCCGAACGCGACGACCGACTCCTGCCAACCACTTGTGCTCGGCCCGCAATTCGGTTCCTTCGGCGCAACGGCCGCCGACCTGTCGGTCGCGTTCGTCAGTGGTGCTGCCGTTGCCGAAGGCAACGATCACATGACGACACGCCGTCGTCGCGTCGCCGTGCGCAACACTCGCGACATCGGTCCCCGCGATCTCGTGCACAACACGCGACTCGGCACCGTCGACGTCGACGCAAAGACGGGAATGGTGTCCTTCGACGGCCAGCGGGTGTACACCGACCCCGCCGACTCGGTGACGCTCAGCCGCCTCTATTTCCTTTAGCGCGTTCCGTAGCACCCGTCGCGCGCCGCCCGTCGCAGGCCACCCGCGTCGTGACGCCCCCGTCGCGCTCCGCCCTGCGGTGACCCGCCACCCTTCGAGGCTTGTGGTGCGTTTGGGATACTTGTGGTGCGTTTGGGCTGCCCGAACGCACCACAAGGTGTCCGAACGCACCACAAGCTCGGGGAGGAGTCGCCGGGAGACAAGTTCAGGTACCGGTGAGGTGCCGGAGGACCTCGTCGACGGCCATCTGGCAGATCTCGATGTCCTCGGCCTCGGGGAGGCCGCTGATCGCGATAGCTCCCGCGCATCGGCCCTCGACCATCACCGGTATGCCGCCGCCGAATCCGGTGAAGCGTTCGTCGGCCAGGTACGCGATGTCGAAGCCGGACTCGGCGCTGCGCACGCGGTTCCCGATCTCCTTGCTGGGCTTGCCTTCCCGTGCCGCGGTGAACGCCTTGTGCTGGGCAATCTTGATCGACGCCAGCGAGCCCCGGTCCATACGCATGACCGCAATGATCTCGCCATAGGCGTCGGCCACGGCAATCACGGCCGCCTTGTTCCGCCTGGTCGCCTCGGCGATGATGAACTCGATCGCACGCGATGCTTCGGGCTGACCAATGGTGCGGATCTCGTACATGACGACGACTTTAGATGCGCCGACGTCGGCCGGTAGTGTCGGGTCATGACGAGGTTCAACGACACCGGGTTCACGACGTTTCGCTTCGAACGTCACGACGCAGTCCTCAAGGTGATCATCGACAATCCGGCGAGCGAGGTGAACGCCGTCGACGATGCGCTGCACACGGAGTTCGCGTTGTTGTTCGAGCGTCTCCAACACGAACGCGAGGCACGGGCGATCGTCCTGACCGGCTCCAAGAAGGCGTTCTGCGCCGGTGGCGACCTCACGTGGTTCCCGACGCTCGACAATACCCAGACGCTCGACCATCTTCGACGCGACGCAAAGGCGCTGATCTGGGATCTCCTCGACATCGAACTCCCGATCGTATGTGCACTGAATGGTCATGCGATGGGGCTCGGGGCATCGATCGCGTTGTTGTGCGACACCATCTTCATGGCCGAGACTGCGCGCATCGGCGACCCGCACGTGCGAGTCGGACTGGTCGCCGGCGACGGCGGTGTGGTTATTTGGCCGCTGGTTCTCGGGCCTGCCCTCGCCAAGCGGTTCCTCATGACCGGCGATCAGCTCACGGCCGAGGAAGCTCTGCGCCTCGGACTCGTTACCCACGTGGTGACGCGTGCGTCGCTCGATGACGAGGCAATGGCGTTCGCGCAACGTCTCGCCAACGGTGCGACGATGGCGATCAAGTACACGAAGATGTCCGTCAACAAGCTGGTGAAGGACGCACTGAATACGGCGTTCGATTCGTCGATGGGCCACGAGATGATGACGTTCTTCAGCACCGACCACAAGGAAGCTGTTGCAGCGTTTGCGCAACAACGCGAGCCGAAGTTCGTGGGTCACTGACCGGCGAAGAAACTACGCGTACTTCGCAAGTCCCTTCGGGGTCGGAACGAACCCGTACTGCTTGAGGAGAGGCGCCAACTCGGCAGGCACCGTCTCCAGAACCAGCCGACGAAAGCGCGCCGAGCCGCGATCCTCCTCGCCACCGATCATGGCCGTAAGTGCACGTATGGATGGTTCTTCCCATTCGCCGTCGTAGTCGCGCAGGGCCACAACGCTGCGGCCACCCTTTTCGAGATACAGCGACGGGAGGCCGTCGACGAGAATCACGTACGCGCCCGCCGCGCGCTGCGGGCCCTTCACCGGCCAGGGCAACGCAAGACCGTACGCATTCGCTGGGTCGACGGCCGCGAGGACCACAACCTCGGGAATCGGTGGCGGCTCACGAAAGGCACGGAGCCGGTCGATGGCCCCGGGCACCGCAAACTGTGCACCACCGAGCCCCGCCACGAAGTACCCCCGACGCACCCGACCGCCCTCCTCGAGCGCACGAAGCACCGGATAGATGCCAGCGAACCCGCCGAAGATGCCTTCGCCGCGAATCACCTCACGGGTGAGCACACCGTGGCGCTCCAGTAGCGAGACGGCGAGCGCATGAAGGCGTTCGGTGTTCGCCGTGCGAGTCGCCACATTGCGCTCACGCTTGCGAGACCCCGAACCAGAACCCGACCCCGAACCCGCCACGTCGTTCTTGGGCACTTTGTCGCTCCCGGAGCGAGAAAGTGACCAACTACCCAACTCCGGAACCAGGTCGAGTCCGAGATCTCGCGACACCAGCGTCCAGCGACCCTGTGCCTTCGGCGGACCAGTCACAGTGAGGCTGGCCAGGCGCGGGCGTCCGGCACGACGGGTACCCGACGACGCCGCCGATTTCGCAGCCCGCTTCGACCCGGCCGCGACCCGAAGCGCGTGGAAGGAATCGTTGGTCACCTCGCCGGACCACACGAGATCCCACAGACACTCGATCGTGAGCATGTCGTTGGTTCCGTGGAGCTCCCGGAAGAAGCATGCGCCGCGTTCGCTCAGGACCTCGCGCAGACGCTGGTGCTCGGCGTCGTTGGGTAGGTCTGCCGGGTCGCGCAGCGCGCCGGTCGCGACCAGCAACGGTGCCTGCTCGCGAAGATAGAGCGCCACGCGTCCGTCGTCTTTGCCGAGCGAGCCTGCGCCAACCCACACCACTTCGCCGGAGGCAAGCAGTTCATCGAGCAGGCGTGGCGTGTACCTTGGTATGCGCGCTGGCAATATGTCGCGCTCCAACACACTCGCCGGTAGGGCGAGACCCTGCAGCTGGCCGATCACCTCATAGAGACGATCGACCCCTGCGCCGCTCGCGCTCGCGCCGATGCCATGCCAGTCGGGAAGGAAGCGAGCGAGTGCCTCCACCGACGTCGGCTCGATCTCCTTGCGCAGGACCGCAAGCGAACGTTGGCGCAGCTGCCTCAACACTTCGGTGTCGCACCATTCGGCACCGGACCCGTCGGGGCGGAACTCGCCGCCGACCAATGCCCCGTCGCGGACGCGGCGGGCGAAACACGTCTCTGCAAGCTCGGGAGGAATGGCAAACCGTTCGCACACATCGAAGGTGGTGAACGGTCCATGGGTACGGGCGTAGCGAACAAGGATCGACCCGACGGCACCGGCCGGATCACCCGGATCCCGCGGGTCACCGCCTTCCCAGCCCAGGAACGCGGAGGGCAGACCGGCCGACACGTTGACCCCGAAGGCCTCCCGAAAGCGGCCCGCATCCTCGGCCGCGATGTAGCGGTCCTCACCGCCGATCCGCACGAGCACGGCCCGACGTTCACGGACCAACGTGTCTGTTGCCGTCTGCGCGAAGGCTGCGCCACCTTCGCATCGTGCGGCAAGCTCGTCGAGGGAGAGGTCACCGATTCGACGCAGCAGGTCGTGCACCGCGTCGGTCGAGCGCGCATGGCGACGCGGATCGAGAGACTGCAGCTCTGATTCCACCGCCGCCACCGCTCGGGCGTCGAGCAGATCACGAAGCTCCTCGGAGCCGAGTAGTTCCGCCAGCATGTCGCGATCGAGCGCCAACGCTGCGGCACGACGCTCGGCCAGCGGCGAGTCGCCGTCGTACATGAAGTTCGCGATGTAGCCAAAGGTGAGCGTCGAGGCGAAGGGCGACGGATGCACCATGTCGAGGCTGACCACTCGCATCTTGCGCGAACGAATGTCGTGGAGCAGACCGTGCAGAGCCGGGACATCGAACTGGTCGCGCAAACACTCACGAAACGTCTCCAGCAGGATCGGGAAGCTGCCGTAGCGACTCGCCACCTTCAACAGGTCAGCGCTTCGTTGGCGCTGGCGCCACAGCGGCGTTCGAGAACCGGGTTTGCGCTTCGGAAGCAGCAACGCCCGGGCCGCGTTCTCCCGGAATCGACTGGCGAACAGCGCCGAGTTCGGCAGTTCGGCCATCAACAGATCGTCGAGCTCGTCGGGGTCGATGAGGACGTAGTCCATCGGTGGTGCGTCGTCGGCCTCGGGAAGACGAACCACGATCCCGTCGTCGCTCCAGATGGCCCGGGCATCCATACCCATCTTGTCGCGGATGCGAGCCTCGATCGCCATCGCCCAGGGTGCATGCACCTGCGCACCGAACGGCGAGAGCAGACACAGCTGCCAGTCGCCGAGCTCATCGCGGAATCGCTGGACGACAAGTTGGCGATCCGTCGGAACGAGCCCGCCGGTGGCCTCGATCTCGTCGGCAACATATGCACGCATATTTTGTATCGCCAACGGGTCGAGCGCATAGTTCTCTGCCAGGTTCGCATCGTCGATACCGGGCAGCAGGCGCACGAACTCACCGATCGCCTTGCCCAGCTCGAACGGACGACCGATCTTGTCACCGTGCCAGAACGGCATCTTTCCCGGAACGCCCGGGGCCGGGGTGACGACCACACGATCGGGCGTGATGTCTTCGATGCGCCACGTGCTAGCACCAAGCAAGAAGGTTTCGCCGACTCGTGACTCGAAGACCATCTCCTCATCGAGCTCACCGACCTTCGTGCCCTCCGGTGTCACCACCGAGTAGAGCCCGCGGTCGGGGATGGTGCCGCCGCTCGTGACGCTCAACAGCCGTGCTCCGGGTCTTGCGGCGATGGTCTGCTCGAGCCTGTTCCAGTTGATACGTGGACGTAGTTCTGCGAATTCGTCGCTCGGGTAGCGCCCCGCCAACAGGTCGAGGACGCTGTTCATCACGTCGTCGGAGATGTCGACGAACGGGTACGCGCCGCGAGCCATCGCCATCACCGCGTCGACCGTGAGCACCTCACCGGTTCCCTCGGCGCTCGCCGCCATTGCCACGATCTGTTGACACAGAACATCGATGGGGTTGCGAGGAACGCGGGTTTCTTCCACCAACCCGGCGAACATGCGATTCGCCACCACGGCGGCGCTCACGAGATCGCCGCGGAACTTGGGAAACATGCGCCCTTTGGAGGGCTCTCCCACCTGGTGACCGGCGCGCCCAACGCGCTGCAGACCGCTTGCCACGCTCGACGGTGCCTCGACCTGCACGACAAGATCGATCGCACCCATGTCGATACCGAGCTCGAGAGAACTCGTGGCCACCAACGCCGGAAGCCGTCCGGCCTTCAACGACTCTTCGATCTCCAGGCGCTGTTCACGAGCGATCGAGCCATGGTGGGCCCGCACCAGATCCTCACCTGCCAGTTCGTTGAGCTTCGCGGCCAGACGCTCGGCAAGACGCCGCGAGTTCACGAACACGAGTGTAGATCTATGTGTACGTATGAGTTCGAGGAGTTCCGGGTAGATCGAAGGCCAGATCGACTTGCGCTCCGCAGGGTCACCGGCTGCCGCGCCGTTCATGACCGGCTCACCGTCGGCGCCGACCACCGGTTTACCGAGTTCGGCCATGTCCTCGACCGGCACGATGATGCGGAGGTCGAGTGTCTTTCGCACCCCTGTGTCGACGATCGTGACGGGACGCGGCACGAACTTGCCTGAACCGGCGGCGTCGAGGTGCTGTCCTCCGAGGAAACGAGCGACCTCCGTGAGCGGACGCTGGGTCGCCGAGAGGCCGATGCGCTGGGGGGAATCGTTGCCGGCCTTCTCCACGAGGCCCTCGAGACGCTCCAAGGACAGCGCCATGTGCGCGCCACGTTTCGTGCCGGCCAGCGCATGGATCTCATCGATGATGATCGCTTCGACGCCGGAGAGGATGCTGCGCGCCTGTGACGTGAGAATCAGGTACAGCGACTCCGGTGTGGTCACCAACACATCCGGCGGACGCTTCACGATCGCGGCACGTTCCTGCGTCGACGTGTCACCGGTGCGCGTCGCCACGGCAATGTCAGGTACCTCGACCCCTTGGCGCAACGCCTCACGCGCGATGCCGACGAGCGGGGCTCGAAGGTTGCGCTCCACGTCGTAGATCAGCGCCTTCAGCGGCGACACATAGAGAACGCGTACACCCTTGTTGACCGCTCGCCGCGGGGTGACGTGGAGCCGATCGAGGGCCCATAAGAACGCGGCGAGCGTTTTCCCGGATCCGGTGGGCGCAAGCACCAGTGTGTGCTCTCCTCGCGCGATGGCGCTCCACCCCTGTACCTGGGCGGGCGTCGGCGCATCGAAGGTCCGCTGGAACCAGGCCCGGGTGATCGGGGAGAACGGCTCGAGCGGATCGCTCACCCCGCCCTTGTGCACTTGCGCGTTCCCCTTAGCCATAGCTGCAGCGTAGGAGACGCCTATGACAACGTTCGCTTGACAACGTTCGCGAGAGCGCAGCTATGAGTGTCAGGTCAGCGCGAGGTTGATATCCGCGGCGGTCGGCTGGCTCGACCAGCGGGCCTGCTCAGCTCCCAAGTTAAGCGCTGAGGTCTTCATTCGATGCTCCGGCTTTTCCCATTCGGACCTCGGAATCGCCCACATGACCTCGAACTCGATCCCATCAGGATCCTTCGCGTAGAGCGACTTCGACACGCCATGGTCCGACGCCCCCACGAGGGAACCGGCCGATTCGAGTTTGGCCGAGACGGCCACAAGATCGTCGATCGTGTCGACCTGCCAGGCGAGGTGGTACAGGCCCACCGAGTGGGGCGACGACGGGCGGGCGCCCACCGAGAACAACCCGAGATCGTGATCGTTGGTCGAACCGCCGGCTCGTAGAAACGCTGCTCCTTCGAACTCCACGACGGTCGTGAAGCCGAGGACGTTGCAATAGAACTCCGCGGAACGCTTGGCGTCGGACACGTAGAGAACAGCGTGATTGAGGCGAGCTATACGAACTGCTGTTGAGCCGACTGGGTCCGAAGTGACATTCATTTCCTCGTCAACAACGCAAAAGCCGGAAATATTCGCCTACCGTTGCACCCATGAACAAACCAACCAAGCCTGTCGTCACGGTGCCGAGCGGAAACCCTCCCACCGCATTGGTGATCGAGGACCTCGTCGTCGGTGATGGACACGAGGCGACCGCGGGAAAGATCGTCGATGTCCACTATGTCGGTGTGTCGTGGTCTACGGGCAAGGAGTTCGACTCATCGTGGAGCCGCAACGAAACGTTCCAGTTTCCCCTCGGTGCCGGACACGTGATCCAAGGGTGGGATCAGGGCGTGCAGGGTATGCGTATCGGTGGACGTCGCCAGTTGACGATTCCGCCGGACATGGGTTACGGCGCCCGCGGTGCCGGTGGCGTCATCAAACCAAATGAAACCCTGATCTTCGTGGTGGATCTCCACGACGCACAGTAGGTCGACCGGTCGTCGCCCAACCCGCGGATAATGCGATCCGATCCCCCTGAGGGCCGCAACGAACTCGGCTCGCCGGAAGATCGCTATGACCGCATCGGTCCCGCTCTCGCGCGCGATGCGAAAGCTCGCCGGCGTCGACGGCTCGCCCTTCTCCTGATCACGGTTCTCGCCGTTTCGCTTCCCCTCGCCTACGGCGCGCGGCGCTACGTCCGCCAGCGACAGATCATCTTTCCGATCCCGCCACTCGATGCTCAGGCCGGGCGCGAAGCGGAGCTGCTCACCGGATCGATGCGTGGGTGGGTCGTCAACAAAGGACAAGAGCGGGCGATCCTCTACTTCAGCGGGAACGGTGAAGCGGTAGATACTCTGCGCGCTGAGTTTTCTGAACTCTTTCCGAATCGAACGGTGTATCTCATGCCGTATCCCGGTTATCCCCCGAACCCGGGCTCCGTGACGGAACCTAACCTCGTTCGCAGTGCGCTCGATCTCTACGACGCCGTTGCGTCGAAGTACGCATCGGTCGGTCTCATCGGACGCAGCCTCGGTACCGGCGTAGCTATTCAACTCGCAAGCCAACGTGCTGTTGATCAGATGCTCCTCGTGTCACCCTTTGACCGTCTATATACGGCCGAGAAGCCGCTGGTGCCGATCGTGCCGAATCGATTCACGATGAAGGACAAGTTCGATTCCCTCAAATTCGCTCCTCTCATACGTGTACCTACGGTTGTCCTGGTTGGATCGAAAGACACCAACGTCACGCCCGCAATGTCGCAGAATCTGGCGGCCGCATTCGGCGTCTTCCCCACGATCATCGAAGCGCCCGGTGCCACGCACTTCACGATCACGCAAACGCCTGCGTATCGGGCCGCTGCGAAAGCCGCCTTCGTAACCACCAAGGCCGACGCCAACGGGACCCAACCATGAGCCGCACGTTGCGCCTGCCCTGGGAGGGTATCGAAGCGCTCTATACGGTTCTCGGGATACTCGACGATCACGAGGTACGCGTCGACAACGACGCCAAGGCGAGCCTCGAACAAAAGCTGCGGGCCGCGCCAGGGTCCCTCGGGCCGATCGCGTCTGGAGAGGAATCTCGAAACGCGGAGGTTTCGCTCGAACTCCCCGAGGCCCGGGTCGTACTTCAAGCACTTCAATTCACCGACACCATGAGCATGCACCTTCCCTTCTACGACATGATCGTGGAGACCATTCAGTTCGTCGGCGACCAGATCACCGATCTCTGGACCGCCGCCGAATGGATGACGTTCAACGATGCAAACCAGAGTCCTTCGTGACCGTTGAACCCGCGTAAGGTTGATCCGTGCGCGCCACCAGACGACTTGGAGTTGGCGCAATAGCGTTGGCCGTCGTCGGACTCTCCATCGGCTCCACCGTCGTGAAGAGCAGTGGTCTTCCCGGGCCCGTCGCCGCCTTTTGGCGCTTGTTCTTCGGGGCGATCCTGTGGCACATCATCATCTACCTCACCGGTCGCCACAGCGGCGGACCCAGGCGGCTGACCAAGGAGGCGTGGACACTTGCGCTGCTCCCCGGCTTTGCATTCGGGATCAACCTGTCCTTCTTCTTCACTGCGGTCACCAAGACCTCGATCGCCCACACGGAATTCATCGGAGCTCTCACGCCTTTGGTGGTTGTGCCGATCGCCACTCGCCGTCTCAAAGAGAAGGTCCCGCGCTCCATTCTGACGCTGGCCGCCGTGGCATTCGTCGGAATCTCACTCGTACTCTTCACCGGCTCGACGCGTACGAGCGCACCGCCGAGCCTGTCCGGAGACCTGCTCGGCATCGGGTCGATTTGTACGTGGACGTATTACCTAGTGCGGTCGCGAAACGTTCGAAGCAAGATCTCCACCATGCAGTTCATGGCGGGGATGACAACAATCGCTGCCGTCACCCTCGTCCCGATCGCGATCTGGCGAGCCGGGAGCATCGCCAAGGTGGGTGACGTGTCCACCAAAGGATGGGTAATGGTGGCGATCATGACGATCACCTCCGGGCTGGTGAGTCACGGCCTGGTGGCGTGGTCGCAGAAGTCAGTGCCGATCAGCACCATTTCGATCATGCAGGTAGCTCAGCCAGGACTTGCGACCTTCTGGGCCTGGCTGATCCTTCATCAGGGCGTCACCATCACGCAGGTGGTCGGAATGGTCGTGGTGATGGTCGCAATCGGCGGCGTGGCTTGGATTTCGGCCAATCAGGGCGTCCCAGCCCGGAACCATCCGCCCACGATCACGCCACAACCGACCTAACCTGCTGCGTAGTTGCCAGATCGCTAATCGACGTCCGTCCTGCGCACCCCGAAGTAGCCTTTCCGGTCGTGCAATCGACCCGCCGTCTCGTCCAAACCCTGTTTCTGACGACGGGCATCCTTGCGGCGACCTACGGTGCCATGTTTGCCACCCTGGCCGAGTTCCGAGACGACTACGGAATCAGCGAAGGCGGCATCGGCCTCATTGTGGCCATCGGGTTCCTCACCGGCTTCGTTGTGCAACTCACCCTCGCCCCGCTCGCCGACCGAGGTCACGCTCGAAAGCTGGTGATCATCGGCGTGCTCATCACCATTGCCGGAACCCTCGGCATGGCGACCAGCAAAACGCTGGCTCTCCTCCTGATAAGTCGCATCGCCATGGGTGTCGGGGCCGGACTGAGCTCCCCGGCACTACGACGCATCTTCATCCTCCTCGACCCAACCGCGATGGGGTCGAACCTCGGCAAACTCCTCGCCACCGACGTCGCAGGGTTCGTCATGGGTCCAATCATCGGTGCACTTACGGTTGATCGGTTTGGCGTTGCCGCACCGTTCCTTCTTCTTGCTGGTGCACTCGCCATATGTCTACCGCTGTTGCTGAGCGTTCATGTCGAAGAATCGACCGCCGTCGGCCCACGAAACGAACGATTCGCCGTCGACCTACTTCGCGACCGCGGAGTTCTCAGCGCCGTTCTGCTCGGCGTCGCCGTGTTCGTGATGATCGGGACGTTCGATTCGCTGTGGGTTCTCGTGATGACCGATATGGAGGCCGGATCGTTCATCGCCAAGTCGGGGATCGTCGTGTTCGCGCTACCGCTGATCCTGCTCGGCTCCCTCGGAGGACGTCTCACACAAACACTGGGGCCGTTTCGCGCGTCGACGCTCGGGCTCGTTTTCGGATCGCTCTGTATGGCGTCCTACGGATTCCTTCCCGATCCCTATCTGATGATCGGCGTCGGCATTGTCCATGGCATCAACGACGGACTCACGATCACCGGCACCGGTGTGGCGGTCGGTATGAACGTGCCCGCGCACCGACAGGGCGCGGCACAAGGCTTGCTCGGGGGGATGCAGACGCTCGCCGGTGGTCTGGCCGCGCTCGCTGCTGGAAGTCTCTACAACGCCACGTCACGGCAGTTCGTATTCGCGACTTGTGCGCTGGTGATGCTCGCCCTGGTCGCCACGTCGTTCGCCATGAGCCATCGCGGCGGCTTCTTTCGATCCGTGCCGACACCGAAACTGGCTACGGCCCAGAGCTGATCTGCCCTAGACCGTATGTACAGTTAACAAACCGTCGCCATGCTGCGCCCGCAACACCTTCTTGTCGAACTTGCCGACACTGGTCTTCGGAACAGCCTCGATGAAGCTCCAGCTGTCGGGTATCCACCACTTGGCAACGCGCTCGCCGAGGAACGCTTTCACTTCTGCGATCAACGCGTCGTCGGCCGTCGTGCCTTCTCGCACCACGATGCAGGCCAATGGACGCTCGTCCCACTTCGGATCGGGCACGCCGACGACGGCTGCTTCGAGCACCAACGGATGGGCCATGATCGCGTTCTCGAGATCGATCGACGACACCCACTCGCCGCCTGACTTGATCACATCTTTCGTGCGATCCGTGATGCGCAGATAGCCGAGGCTGTCGAGTACCCCCATGTCGCCCGTTCGCAGCCAGCCGTCCCGGAACTTCTCGGGCGTGGCGTCGAGATAGTACGACGCAGTGATCCATGGACCACGCACTTCGATCTCGCCGACGGTCTGGCCGTCCGCCGGAGCGACCTCCCCGGTGATCTCGTTGGAGACGATTCGCATTTCGACGCCGGCCAGCACTCGACCAGCGAGGTCGTGGAGGTCCATGTGGGTCTCAACCGGCGCGTACTTGTGGGGCCTCGCGAGAGACCCGAGCGGCGACGTCTCGGTCATGCCCCATCCCTGCATGATCTGCAGACCGTACTTGTCGAGGAACCGTTCCATAAGTACACGTGGTACTGCAGATCCTCCTGCAGTGACACTACGCAACGACGACATATCGAGCCCATGCACTTCGCCGTAGTTCCACAGATCGTTCCAAATCGTTGGGACCGCCATAGTGACCGTCGGGCGGAACTCCGAGAGCATTTGGGCTAGCGGCGCCGCCTGCAAGAACTGTTTCGGGAACACAAAGTCGGCGCCACAGAAGAACGCCGAATACGGTGCGCCCCAGGCGTTTGCATGGAACATCGGCACGATCACGAGCGCGCGATCCATCTCGTTCAGACCGAGCACCGGCGCACCGAGCGACGCCAGCGAATGAATCCACGTGGACCGATGTGAATACGCGACGCCCTTCGGGTTGCCTGTCGTGCCGGACGTGTAACACATCGCTGCCGCCGACGTCTCATCAAGGTCTTCGGGCCATGCGAAGTCCGGAGACTCTGCGGCCAACGTGGCGTGGTAGTCGAGCGTCTTTGTACCGGGGAACGCCTCACTCAGCATCGAATGATCGCCTTCGCCGACCACGAGAAAATGCGTGACGCTCGGAAGCGTGCCGGCCACCTTGCACAACAGGGGAATCAACGATCCGTCGATCACGATCACTCGGTCGTCGGCGTGGTTGACGACGTAGGTCAGCTGCTCGGGAAAGAGCCGAATGTTCAACGTGTGAAGCACCGCGCCCATCGACGGAATGCCCAGGTAGCACTCGAGGTGTTCCTGATGGTTCCAGGAGAACGTGGCGACCCGCTCGTCTGACGTGATCCCGAGTTTGCGGAGCGCGTTGGCGAGACGACCGGCATTCGCGCCGACTTCGGCGAAGGTCGCTGTGCGGCTGGTAAGCGTCTTCGTCTGCGGGTCAAACGATTCAACCGTACGAACAATAGAGTCTCCGTGAATCGTCATTCCTCGTCGGAGAATCATCGAGATCAGCAGCGGGTGGTCTTGCATCGTGCTCTTCATGGATGTCAGGTTAGTTTGGAAGAGCTCGAGTTCTGTCCTATGTCGGACGACGCGACGTCGTCCCGGTGGGCCGACCAGCCGACCACTCGGCACAAACTTCGTCCGACGCTCATTCGATATGTGCACAGATCACTATTGGGTAAGCCCATATCGGTACCTATGCCGCAGGGTGGATCTAGTCATTGGCCGCTCACGTGGGGGACTGTGGGCTGCGGGTTGTTCCCGGGTGGATGAGGCCGGATTCGTAGGCGAACATTACGAGTTGGGCGCGGTCGCGTACGCCGATTTTGGTGAGGAGGTGGCTGACGTGGGTTTTGACGGTTCCGGTGCCCATGAACAGGCTGACGGCGATGTCGGCGTTCGATTCTCCTGCGGCTACGGCGAGGAGTACTTCTCGTTCGCGTTCGGTCACGGTAGCGAGCAGGCGGACCTGGCGGGAGTCGAGGGCAGGCTGCTGGGTGAACTCGGTGATGAGTCGCTTGGTGACGGTTGGGGCGAGAAGTGCGTCGCCGTTGGCGACGATCCGGACAGCCTCGACTAGTTGGTCGCGTTTGGTGTCTTTGAGGAGAAAGCCTGAAGCCCCAATCCGCAGTGCTTCGAAGACGTATTCGTCGAGGTCGAAGGTGGTCAAAATCAGCACGCGACATAGTGCGGTCCGGGGGTCCGCGGCGAGTCGTCGGGTGGCTTCCAAGCCATCCATTTCTGGCATCCGGATGTCCATGAGTATCACGTCGGGCCGCTCGGTGATCGCGAGCGAAACGGCCTCGATGCCGTTAGCTGCTTGGCCGATAACCTCGATGTCGTCAGACAACCCGAGCAGTACCGCGAACCCATCTCGCACGAGTTCTTGATCGTCAACGACGAGTACCCGGATCATGATGTGACGCCGGGGTTCGGCACGGATTCGGTCCCGGCGGCACCATCGACGAGCGACCGGTAAGGAAGGGTCGCGATCACCTCGAATCCCGCGGTGGCGGCCGGTTCGGCGGACAGTGTGCCTCCGAAGGTTGCGACCCGTTCGCGCATCCCGACGATCCCCTGCCCACCCGCAGCACTCGACATGGAGCCGTGGCCTCGTCCGTTGTCGTGCACCCGCAACGTCAGCACCGAACCCGAGTCGCAAAGCTCGATGACTACTGTCGTAGCGTTGGCGTGTTTGAGCACATTGGTGAGTGCCTCTTGCACGATGCGGTAGCCGAACGCATCGATACCGGCGGGGAGCAGAAACGACCCATTGGTGATGAGTGTGGTCGTCACCCCGGCGGTTTCGACGTTGTCGGTGAGCGTTTTGATGTCGCGTAACGTTGGCGATGGTGCGAGTGCGGCGCGGGTGCCGTCGTCATGGCGCAACACACCGAGGAGGCCGCGTAACTCGCGCAATGTGTCGCTGCTAGTGCGTTCGATGTTGGTCAATGCTCGTCGGGTCTGGTGTGGTTGGGTGTCGAATGCGGCCGATCCCATCGAGGCCTGTACCGAGATCACACTCATGGAATGGGCGACGATGTCATGCAATTCTTGTGCCAGCCGTAGCCGTTCTTCGACGACTGCCGAGCGGGCGTGTTGGGCAGACACGACGCTTCGCTGTTCGGCTAACTCGATGAGTGTCGCCGCGTTACGACGGTTCGATGCCACGAACCGACCAGCCAGCAGGCACGCCCCGAAGAATCCGATGTTGCGCGTCACCGCGTTTGCGTCGAAGCCCGGATATTCGCTGAACCAGGTGAGCCAGAGCGCTGCGATCGTGGCGACGAACGAAACAACGCACCCGCGGTTCGTGGCCCGGGTTCCGACCGAGTAGATCAGGATCCAGCACACGAACGCCAACAAGCCGAGCAGGTAGTCGGCGAGCACCATCCCAGCCAACGCGGTTATCCCGACGAGAAACGATCCGGTCGGATACCGACGTCGTGCTGCCAACGGGGCACACACTGCCAAGGTCAAGATCCACGCCCCAGCATTCGCGGCACGGTATGAGCCGGACCCACTGTCCTCCCACAGGCCGGCCGTCGGGAACAGGATCTGCAACGATCCGACTGCGACCCAGGCGGCCGCCAGCACCGCATCGAAGCTCGACACCCGTCGGCCGGGCGCGACATTCGAACCGATGGCGACGGGTCGAAGCTTCAAACTCACACATTGACGGTACGCCCTACGATCACATTCGACATCTGTCCCGAGGCTGACTCGTCATCTGCCATCCGATGGATGCGTCGCTCGGACAAGTAGTGCATTCCGGCGGCAACCGCGGCGAGTGTTGCGTATGCCACACCTAAAAGAACCCCTAACCGGAACTTGTCGGCACCGGTGACCATCCCGAAGAAGAATGCTCCTCCGAACGCGTTGAGGGTCGCATGCCACACCGCAGCCTGCGACCAGTTTCCGTGGCTGCGTTGCATCACGATCAGCAGCAGCAGCTGGAACCCGAGATTGCCGGCAGTGCCCATGAACCATGGCATGTCGCCGGTGAGCATCAGCGGCAGATGCCAGAACGTCCGAACCGCTCCCAACATCAGCCAGCTCTTACCCAAACCGTGCTTTTCCAGCAGCAACGGTCCCGCGAACGCGGTCCAGCCGGCTTCTTCTCCGAGACCGACAAGAACGAGCATTGCCACGAACACGACCGGGATGTTCGGCCAATCGGCGAGCTGGGCCGAGGTCGGCAGCGGCGCACCGAAGCCGTTGTTGACAAGCACGATCGCCACGTGGACCGCAATCGGAACCAATATGACAACGGCAAGCCAACGAACAGGGATACGAACCATTCGAATCCTCCGCCACCACGCTCGACAAACTTCACCGCCTTGCATCGATGTGACGATCAGCGCGCCGACCAACGGACCGAGGGGAATCTGGTCGGGGGCTGATCCGACACCGAAAGCGCTCAACAGGAACTGCGCCCAGCCGAAACCACACGCCAGCACGGCGAAGACGGCAAACGGATGGACACGAACAAACCGAACGGGTGATGACATGACAGGCTCCTCTGACTTGGGAAGGTACCCAACCATGAGACAACACCGGTCGATCTCAATGCGTCCGCCAAACAGACGAACACCCAAAGACCTGCGACCTAGTCCCGCAGACAGAGACGCCCCGCACGGGTAGAAGTCGGCGACGAGCTTATCGCCGCGTCGCGACCCAACCAAGACCCCTAAACGCTACGAAACAACCGCAACATCTACCAACATTCTCAAGCAGGCACCTCGGGGACAAGGTTCACCGAGTCCAGCGCTGGGAGAACTGAGCGTCTAGGAAAGAAGGCGATCAGCGTACGCGGTGCGGCAATACTTGCGCGTGGCCACTCCCGAGCACATCGCCTCGACCCGCAAGGTCTACGACTTCTCCGCTGCTCACTACGCATCCGCGGCCGGCACGACTGTCACACCTGCGTTCGAACGGCCGATCGACCGGGCGACCCTGAACGCGTTCGCTGAGGATCTTGTCACCGTCCCGCATGCGCTTGTCCTGGACATCGGCTGTGGAGTCGGGCGTGTCACAAAGTACCTGCACGAGCGAGGGCTCAATGTGCAAGGTCTTGACCTGTCATCCGAAATGATCTCCGCCGCGCGTTCGGCCCACCCCCACTTGACCTTTGGTGTAGCGCCGATGACGGAGTTGCCCATCGACAATGGTTCCCTGGCCGCGGCCGTCCTGTGGTACTCGATCATTCACACCCCGGCCTCCGCACTCCCCGATGTCTGGAACGAGCTGGCTCGCGTTCTTGCTCCGAGCGGCCGGGTGCTGCTCGGATTTCAGGCACGCGACAACGAGGAGGTCCAGCGCGAGAACGCATACGGTTCGTCGACGACGATGACCTGGTACCGGCACAACAGCGATGACGTCGTGAAGAGCATGGAACGGGCCGGCTTCGTCGTGCAGTCCCGAGTCTGGCGCGTAGCTGAATTGGCGCACGAAACCACACCACAGGCGTTTCTCACTTTCCAGCGACCGGCGTAGTCGAATGTGCACTCCGCCCACTATCGCCCGGCAGCTGGTCGAGTCGAACCCACTCAGGACACTCCGTAACGACGCTCGATAAATTGGTTCGATCCCAGACGACCCACCGCACTCCGGCCCCTATAAAGTGGCAGCGCACTGCCTCATACCGTCGGCTCGTGGTTACGAAAGTCCCAGAATCGTTTCGAGTGCTTCGTCGACGCTCCACATTTCTTCTGCCGTGAGACGACCAGCACGGCGACCAAGTCGCTGCACATCAACTGCACCGAGTTGCTCAGCTAACACGCGTGTTTCGTGACCATCGACAACAACCTCTGGACGAAATGTGGCGGCACGGGCACTTCGTGAGGTCGGGACGACAAGAACGACAGACCGAGGAAGAAACTCGTCGCCTTGAACAATTATGCCGAACCGCTTCCCCATCTGTTCGTGACCAATACCCTTCGGAGTCTTGAAACGAAAGACGTCACCGCGTTGCACGCATCGACTCCATCATCGCTGCGACGGACAACATTTCGGCCCGATCTTCTTCGTCAGCTTCGAGCGCGGCCACTTCTTTCGCTAACTCGCTGCGACGCCTGACCTTTTGCGCCGACTCAATCAGGGATGAACGAATCGCTTCGGACGTCGAGAGCCCGGACGCTTCAAGAACGCGTAGAGCACGCTGAGCTTCGTCATCTAAACGAACAGAAATCGCAGGAGCCATCCAGTGAATGTATCACGAATCGTAATACAGAAAAGCGGAGTCCCGCCCTGCCCCAGACCGCCGGCTCGGGACCACTGAATATCTGTTCGTATGATCGATTGGTGCCTGTCGATCACCCGCCTCGACATAGCTTCGACTGGTACGACCAGTCAAGCTGGCCGTACCCGGCCCACGTTGGCGATCGTCTCTTCGACGCTGCGGAGGTAGGTCGAATCTGAGTCGCCTTGAAGAGTTCCCACCGCGCCTCGAGATCGCTGAACCCGGCGGGACCTACGTGCTTAGCGACGAGGGACGACCGCACGACTGGGTGTACGTCTGGATTCCAACGGATCGATAGTCCTGGCTGACCCTGCTCATATCGCCGGCTCTCGGTGGGGCGACCGTCGAACCTCCTCGAAACGCGTGCGGTGACATCATGGTTCTCATAACGAAGCGGGCGTCCTCCTGGGGGTAAACGATGCCGGTACGACTCGTGCCTCTCGCGTTGATTGCCGCAGCACGACGCTGCACTCAACAAGCCCTGGATCACCGATCTCACCTGGGTGTTCGCTGAATCCTCGATGTTGTACTCACCCGAGCTCCCATGGCCCACAGACAGTTCCGCGATGGCGCAGAAAGGCGAGACTCTCGTCGTCGAAGTGCAGTACCGGTCAGGCACACGAACGACAACAACGCGTGCCATTGCCCACCCCCACGGCCGACACATACGATGGCAGACGACCTGACAGATGTTCGCCCAAAGCCCGCCTCGAAACCCCACACCTTGAACTAGGCCAACTCGCGGGTTGAGGTCTCAAGCCCGCACGCGTTTGTGGAACGGTGGCCGACCATCGGCGGTCACGACCGTCACCCAGCGACGAATGTCGACGGGCTGCGACCTTTGGGCCATACCAATCGATATGTACGCTGATCATTATCTAACTGCTGCAGATCGGAACTTCGGTGGCGGTCGAGCCGACCGCGGGTGCCTCCATGACGGGGCACGCCACACTCGATCTGATCCACCGCAGCCCGCCGGCGATGCCGAGCGGCGCGTTGCGTTACGGGTCCATTGTGATCGCTCGGACCGAGTCGCCGCCGTGTGCCAAGCCTTAGTCGGAGTGCGCTGGTCCGCGCGTCCTGAACGATCGTTCGGTTGACAATCTCGCTTTACATTAAGACAAGGACCCTGTACATTTGTGTCCGTGCGGATCGTCCAGCTCGAGACAATGGCGATCGGCTTCGGCGTGATGAGCACTCTGTTGCTCGGCGTTGGATTACTGCACGCTGCCGAGCTCGGAGACCTCACACAGCAAACGCAGGTAGCGCTCATCGTCGGAGTCCTCGCTTGGATCGCCGTGCTTGCGGTCAGGATGAACAGGTTGCGGTGAAGAACCGTCTACGCGAAATGCGCGCCATTCGCGACTGGACACAGGTCGATCTCGCCGATCGTCTCGACGTCTCGCGTCAAACCATCTACGCGATCGAGACGGGCCGCTACGACCCAAGTCTGCCCCTGGCGTTCAAGATCGCAGCGCTCTTCGACGAACGAATCGAGACATTGTTCTTCCCGGCGGACCACCGGTCCGCGGCGTCAAACCCGGCCCAAACCAACCGATAGGAATCGAAATGTACGAGTCAAGATCCTCACCGACCGTGACGCGCGGTTCTCCGGGAAGTTCGATCTCGAGACGCTCGAAACGACCCTCAACAGTCACGCCCTGGACGGCTGGCGAGTCACCGATGGCTTCACCGCGTCCAGCTTATGGAAGAACTCCAGAACCGAGATCGTCATGATCCTCGAGCGCGAACGAGCCTGACCGGGCGGCCGTGCTGACCCAGAGTGACGGTCACCCCGACCCGCCGCCGCGGCAATAGCGCGTGATGGGTTTACTCGCCACGCCAGGCTCGGAGGCCGGGTGCCCCGGTCGCCGGTTATCGGGTGAACTTTCACCGGGCTTGTGGAGGCGCGTTGCGAAACGGAGGGAGCTCGGTGAAGGTCAGTCGTGAACTACTTCGACTGCTAAACAAGTCTCCGGCACGTAGTTGGCCGTGCAGAGTTCGTACTCGCCCGACTTGAGCGTCGGCGGAAGAAGAAAGTGTGATGTTGCTCCGGATATCCCATCGTCGAGCATCATGAACTTGGCAGAGTCCTCCTCAAAACCCATCGGGATCTCCGGGTTCCCGTCGCTTCGCAACAACGCCCGGTTCTCCCCGGACTTTCGAACCCAAACATAGCCACCGCGAATACTCGTGAGCCGACCAGTAAAAGTCACCTCGAACACTTCACCGGCACGCAAAGGACCATCGACTCCGAGGCTTGGCAATACGTCAACATCAATCGACGCGTCTGAATGTTTCGGCGTTTGGACGGTTGTTATCGTCTCTACCGGCATCGTTTCTGTTCCGGTCGGCCGAACACCCGCCTTCGAGCAGGCCATGACTCCGACAGCCATAAGAACCAGCATCAACATCGACTCGCGCTTGCGAAGCATCACTCGATGCTACCCCTGCGCCCTACCACCGGCCGTGGGGAGGATGTCCCGTTGTCTGTTGAAGTGCCGGTGGTGATCCGGTGTTTCAGGCTGCGGTTTGAGAGTACTTGGGGTCGACGAGTCTGGTCTTGTTGATATGTGTGCGTAATTTGTTGGTGAAGGCAGCGAGTTCGCGGTGACCTTTGATCTTTCGGAATGATCGTTGTGCTTCGAGCATGCCGACGGCGGCCCAGCGTTTGCGCATGGCGCCGGAACGCCAGTTATTCACGTGTGCCGTGGTGGTCCGGGCGATCGAGATCATCGACTCGATAGCGTTCGTGGTCGTCAACGACCGGCGCAGCGTGTCGGACACGCCGATGCGGGTCACGGTGAACATTTCATCAAGTCCCTCACGCAGGCTGGCGGCGGCGTCGGGGTCGGTCAGCTCGATCTCTTTCGCGAACAGGTTCGCTTTTCGGAGGCCCGCGGTGGCGTTCGGGTCAGCGAAGACCGTGGCGAGACAACGATCCACCGTCGCCCGTTGTTCTTTGGGGAGATGGTCGGTGACGTTACGTCGCTTGTGCAGGGTGCAGCGCTGCACGATGGCGTGTGCGCCGAACACTGAGTTCGCTGCTTTACGAAGAGCTTTGGATCCGTCGATCACCACGAGTAGACCGGCGTCGACGTTCAAGCCGCGGGCGAGAGTGTGCTCCCCGCCCGCTCCCGGAGCGACCGAACGCACACTCTCCCTCCCGTCCTACAACTGAGCGGAGGTAGCGCTAACCACACACACCCACCCAAGAAACCGACGGAAGACCCCGAAACAGGCAGGTCCGTGTCCCGCTCGTGTGGCCCCGAACGCCAGAACGCCGGCTCAGGCGCACACGTGCGCCTTATACGGTCAAATCGCCCTGTGCGGACTGACAGTGGAGGCCTGGCGCCGGTGGCGCGCTTGGCATCGGCGGTCAGGAATGTGACGTCGGAGGCCTCGGCAAGAGCGACGTACACGCGTCGCAGGGGGTCACGTTCCCGCGAAGCGTCCAGCACCGACGCAGAGCGGAATGTCGGTTAAACCGTGATCGGGAGTGCCCAGAGATGGTCGACTGCGTGGTCGGCCTGGTGCGTAGGTCAGCGTGGTGAGCGCCCTGCGCCGTATCGCCGGCTGGAGTGATCGTCGGCGGTGCGGTGGACACGTCGGGCTCGTTTCGGTTGTGTCCGACGATGAGCCTGGCGTGCTCGGGTGCGGGGTGTTCCGTAGCACCGGTGGTGAGCGACACGCCATGGGAACCGCCGCTGGCCGGCACGGAGGAAGAGCATCTGCTTGGCGCGTTGGATCGGCTGCGGGCCCCTCCATTGCGAACTTGCAACACGTGGAGCAACGAATGCGGGAGCCCGAACCCGAGCGTCCGCTCGGCAGCCTGAGCCCATCGCAACTCTTAACGGCGGACCGGTCTACGTGTCATCTTCGAAGTCGAACCACGACAACATGTCATCCACGATCAAACCTCCTGTGTGCCGCGTCGCCGGCGACCGTAACAACGTCCGGCTCGGTCGCACGGGCGAGGATCACCCGCACCGTGGGTTTCGGTTCGTGGAGCGCCATCGACAACCGACCGCCCTGAGCGAGAACGAGGCGACGAGCGAGCGCCACGCCAAGCCCGGTCCCGTTCTCGGAGTCCCGAGTTCCTCGAAGGACGCCGTTGGGTCCGCGTCCGGAATCGGTGATCTGGATCGTCGCGGTCGTGTAATCGGTGGTGACGGTGAGGCTCGTCGCACCACCGCCGTGTTTGTGCGCGTTGTCGACCAGCGCATCAAGCGCTTGGCGCAGGAGCACGCCGTTGCCGACGGCAACACACGGTGACGTCGGAAGCGTGAGTGAGAGCGTGCGGTCCGCAGCGAGAAACGTGTCCAGCCACGTTCGGTGAACGCTGTGGACGAGCTCCCTCACATCGACAGTCGTGGCCCGGGCGCTGCGTTCGTTTCGAGCAAACGCGAGGATGCCACTCACGGTCTGTTCGAATCGTCCGACATCGGCGAGCGACTCACGAACGATGAGCTGTTGATCGTCGCGAGGGAAAGCGAGTTCGGTTTCGAGCGCGGTGCGAAGCCCGGCAATCGGCGTGCGGAGTTGGTGGGACACATCGGCACTGAACGCCTGTTCCCGATCAACGAGCTCACCGAGCTGACGCGCCGTCGACGTGAGAGCCGAACCGACTTCGTCTAGTTCGGCGATACCGGTCGTCGGGGCCGTCGTCGTGAAATCGCCGTCGCCGAGACGACGCGCCGCGTCGCGCAAGGCCTGTGTCGATGTGGCGATCGTTCGGGCGAGGCGGCGCGCGATCAGCCACCCAACGGCGAGCACACCGGCCGCACCGAGCACAAGCAGAGCGAGAGCACGTTTGGTGGTGGCGTCGATCGTGCTGAGCGAACGTTGCGCCCGGACGAAACCGAGCAGGGTTTCACCAGACATCACAGGAAGTGTGGTCACGAGATTCGGACCGACCTCACTTGTGCGGTCTTGTGTCGATGCGGCACCGAAGTCGGTGACGTGGATGTTCGGCGGGCCGTCGCCGGTGATGCGGGTGCCCTGTGGGTCATAGAGCGCGAATCGTTCCGGACCGCTCGGGAACTCCGCCGCATCGGGTGGGTCGGTGTAGTCGGTAAGGTCGATGTGTCGCGCCGCGAGATCGGCTCGATGTTCGAGGGCGAACACGGCACGCTCATCGAGAAGGCGTTCCAACACGAAACCAAGAGGCACCGCGAAGAGAAGCACCACGACCGTGGTCACACTCATGATGGCCAACAGCACACGGCGGCGCACGACGGTCGCGTCTTCCTACGCTTCGAGGCGGAAACCGACACCGCGAATGGTCGTGATGATCGAAGGACCGCCTTCGGGATCGAGCTTGGCCCGTAACGCCGCGATGTGGAAGTCGAGTGTTTTCGTGGATCCGAACCACTCGGTGTCCCACACGTCATCCATCAACGTCTCTCGCGTGACGGCTGCGCCGACATCGCGCGCCAGTCGCAGTAGAAGGTCGAATTCTTTCGGTCGGAGGAGGACCTCGACACCGTTCTTCGTGACCCGTCGGGCCGCCCGGTTGATGGCGAACGAGCCGATCGTGATGACCGGCTGCGTTCCCTGGTCGGTCCCGACGGGACCGTCGATTCGGCGGAGTTGGGCACGGATACGGGCGAGCAGCGGCGAAAGACTGAATGGCTTGGTGACGTAATCGACGGCACCAGCGTCGAGGCCGACCACCGAATCGAGTTCATCATCGCGAGCGGTCAGCATCACGACCGGAATCAGCGGATCAGCGTCGACGATCGTGCGGCACACATCGAGTCCGTCTGCATCAGGGAGGCCGAGATCGAGCAGAACCAATCGAAACGGAGTGCCGTTGATCAGCGCCTGGGTGAACGCGGCGATGCCCTCCTTCGCCGACGGGGCCCATGTGGTCTCGTAACCCGACCCGTCGAGGGCCCGAGCAAGGGACGATCCAATTCTCGTGTCATCTTCGATGACGAGCAGTCGGGACCGTTCCATTGCTTCCGATCGTAGATCCGCGCTCGCCACCGAAGCCGGAGGGTGCGTTTCGGCTGCGACCACGGTGCCTTCAGTCCGCTGCCTCTGCTCCACCGGCATCCTTGCTCACGGTGAACGTCTGCACCGCAGCGTCCTTCGCGCTCACGGCAACGCTCACGTCCAACGCATTCTTGCTCGTGTAGTACAGGCTGAACTTGTTGACCGGGAAGTGGTCGGTTTGGCTCGAGTCATCGAAATGCAACACGCGCATTCCGCCTGCCGGCACGGTGAAGTCGGCGGGGAGTTTGGTGTAGTAGTTCTCCGTCGCGCCCGCCGTGGGATCGGTCAACGTGTAGAAGACCTCGACCGAGGTCGCGTCTGTCGTTGCGGTGTTGCGAAGCGCAATTTCAAGGTGATCACTCGTCGCCTTGTTGGCGGCATCGACGTTGTTCTCGACGAGGACCGACTCGATCGTCAACGTCTTCGCTGTTGCGGTACTGACGATCGGGTTGCTCGGCACCGGGAGGACCACGCCACCGGTCGCCGCGGTGTTGCCGGCCGCCGCGTCCGTCGTTGCGGTCGCCTCCGACGAACCCGCAGCCGAGGAGACGACCTCGACAGCGGCGGAGTCATTCACCGTCGCTGTTTCTGCAGACGTCGTGGCCTGTGTTGTTGGCGAATTCGACGAGCTGCACGCACCGAGCACGAGCCCAAGGAGGGTGATCACACCGATGAAACCTGCGGTTCGGTGCCATAGTCGCGGCGTGGCGTGGTTGTGGTTGATGTTGGTTGAGGTGTTCATGATTCGGCTCCTTGGGAGATGGTTGGTTGTTTGCGTAGGGCACGGCGTTGGGCGGAAATAAGCAGGGCCGGCCACGCGAGAACCCATGCGAGATCGGTCCACACCCGGGCCATGAGTCCACCGAGACCGAGTGGTCGGTACCGTTCCTTGACATCAGCCATGGCAAACGCGAAGCGTTGGAAGTGCTGAGCGAAGGAAACGTATTCGATACGTGTGCGTATCGTTTCGAAGATTGAAAAGTGCGTGAGGACCGTGGTCTCGTCCGCACGGTTCAGCCCGAGAGCCTTGAACAGCCCACCGGGAACTTGATTGTCGGAATCGAGCGTGTCGCCGATCTGCGGAAAGACCAACACGATGACCAGCCAGACGCACAGGGCGATGAACAGTCCGTTGGTCGCGTTCTTCGTTCGTGCCGTTGCAAAGACGCCGAGGGCGTACATCCCGGTCATGTAGATGACTGCGGCGAGGAAGGCCAACAGGAGCTGCAGGTACTCGGGCGGGCTGAGCCAGTCGTTCCCGATGATTCCGATACACGCCACACCGATGGCCGCCGTTGCTGCCACCAGCGTCGCGATGATGGCCACGGCACCGAGCAGTGTTCCTGTGGCCAGCTCGCCTGCGCTGACCGGCCGCGACCGCAACAGCGCAAGAGTTCGATTGGAACGCTCGCGTGACACACTCAGGAATCCGAGCGTTATGGCGATCACGGCCCCGACGATCTGGAGATACTCGAGCGCACCGCGCAGCAACGACATCGGCGCCAATGGCGACGGCGCAATCCTCGGCAGACCACTCGCGATTGCCGCCGCCTTGTATGCCTGGTAGTCGGCGACCTGGCTGCGATGAGTCACGGACGCGATGTAGATCGATGCGATCGTGACGACGCCCAAGATGGCGAGCAAGGCAAGAAAGATTCGGCTGCGAAGCGCAGCGCGATACTCGTGTTTCGCGAGCGTGAGTGTTCGTTGGCTATTCACCGGAGTTGCTCCTCGAGAAGTCGTGCCGTTGGACGAGGAGAACCGTGAGCGCACACAGCACGACGAACGCAACGGCGATAGGAAGTACACGTATGATCGTGTCGCCGACTGGCTCCGACGGCGCAGTACGAAGCATTCGAGCGCTGGTTTCCTTGAACTGCTCGGCGATCGAGAACGGTCGTGCTCGCCGAGTCAGTCTGAAGAAGGTCTGTGAGGTGCTGACCGGATCCACGATCGGGTTCAGGGACTGCGACGGGCGTAGGCCCGAGGTGAACTGCGGTACAGCGAAGGTCACAACGAGCCATACCCCCATCGCGCTCAGCAGTCCCAGTGAACGGCGACCGGTCATCAACAACGCGACCATCCCGACCAATGCGAACACCATCAGGTACACCCACGAGAACCCGAAGAACAATGCGAGTCGTCCGACATCACCGATCGAAGGAAACACCCGGTTCACCAAGACCAACGCACCAAGGCTGACGATCGCGCACGCGACCATCGAGATGCCGAGAACCAGGCCAGATGCGACAATTTTGCCGACCACGTATCGAGGGCGGCTGAGACGTCGAGAAAACACGAGCCGTCCGACACCAGTCGTATCGTCCTCGGCCACCGTGTGGTGTCCGAGCACCACCGCAACCAACGCCCCGATCATCGTGACGTAGATGACCATGTTGGACAGCAGTGACAGCACTGGCTTCAACAAGAACGGGTTCGGTGGTGCTCCGAGCCCGCGCGGAGCAAGGAGCTTCACGGATTCGTCGTAGACACCGATGATCGTCTGGTGACTCGCCCACCCCAAGATCCCGGCCAGCACCGTCACACCGACGAACGACCCGACGAGCACGGCGAGAATCCGGCGCCGGTGCAACGCCACCAACTGATGTGCCGCGATAGTCATGATCATTGTGCTCGCTCCTTGAACGTTTGCATGAGCACGTAGATGTCTTCGAGCGACCCTTCGTCTGGGAACCGGGCCGTGGTTGCTTCCATCGAGTCCTTGTAGATCAACTCGCCGTCGTTCAACATTCCGATCGTCGTGCACACCTTCGCGACCTCGCCCAACAGGTGGGTGTTCATGAAGACGGTCATGCCGCGCTCGCGGTTCAGGTCGATGATGGTTTCGCGCAGCTGACGAACTCCCATCGGATCGAGGCCCGCGGTCGGCTCGTCCAAGAACAACACCTGCGGCGCGTGGATGATCGCCTGCGCGATCCCCACGCGTTGACGCATCCCGGACGAGAACGTCCCGACCCGACGATCGCTCAGATCCGACGCGTTCAAGAATCTCAACGTGTCCTTCGCGGCCTGTTTCGGTTTCGACAGGCTGGAGAGCCGCCCGAAGAACTCCAAGTTTTCCAACGCCGTGAGGTGCCCGTACATGCGAACCTCCGACGGCAGATAGCCGATGCACTCCGTTACCTCCCGGCGCTGTCGAACGACATCGAAACCGCACACACTCGCGTCGCCGCCCGTGGGGGTGATCAGCGTGGTCAAGATGTTGACGGCAGTCGTCTTCCCTGCGCCGTTGTGGCCGAGAAAGCCGAACACCTCACCGTGATTGATCTGCAGGTCGATGCCCTGCAGCACCTCGACGGCGTCGTAGCGATGTCGAAGACTGTTCAACTCGATTGCTGGGCTACCCATCAGGCACCTCCGGACTCGCACCACCACGAGTGGGCGGCGACCGGCCCTGGGTGAACCGGTGCCATCGACGGTACGAATCGGCTCTCCAGCACCGACCCAGCGCACCGCCAGCATTCGGCCAGAAATGCGGCGGAGAAGGGACGCTCCGATCGGCAGTCGGAAAGCTTTCTGAAACGGCTGCCGCCTTCAGCGGTCCGAAATCGCTCGCCGCACGCGTCCGACCTCGCATCACCATTCGACTCCTCACGACCGTTCAGGAACACGTGCTACTGACCCGCACCCAGCCAGAGAGGCGCCGACCGGTGACGCCAATGGGTGCCCATATCGCGGCAGGTAGACAGCGGCGGGCGGCCTGGTGTTGGTTGCCGCGAGAGTCGCCGATGCGTCGATGTCTCATGTGGCGTGCTCGTCGCGGATTCCCGGAGATCCGACCGTGAACGCGTCGAGGCAACCCCGGCGCAGGTACTTGACGAGCGGTTGCACGTGGCCCGCGAGGTTTACGACATCGTGGCCCACTCGTTGGGAGTGATCGCTGTGCAGGCCGGGGTCGGCGCCCACCTGATGGACAAGGACCCCGAAGAAGCACGCGCTGCGCTCACCAATTCGGTGCGTCATGGCCGAGCAGCTGCTGCCGCGGTGAACCTCGAGCGCGACAGGTGCGGCATACGGCTGTCAGTTCGCGACCACGGCAGTTCGGCTGGCGTGCACACGGTCGGCTCCAGGCTCGAGCGGTGAGCACAGGCGGCTTCAAGGTCGACGCAATCCTACCGGCCGCTCACGCTATGCGGGCCGGTACCGAACCCCGAGCATCATCTGCGCACCCATCGTGATCCGGGTAGCCGTAGCCGACGACGAAGCATTCGTGCGGTCAGGCTTCTCAGCGCTGTTGAACGCCGAGCCCGACATCGAAGTCACCGGCGAGGCGTGCGATGGCGCCGAGGCAGACGCGTTGGTCCGTCGAACCAGCCCTGACGTGGTCGTGCTCGACATACGCATGCCGAATGTCGACGGAATCGCCGCGACCCGCGCGCTCGTCGCGGACCCCGAGTCGCCACCATGATCCTTGTGCTCTCCACGTTCGACCTCGACGAATTGGTATTTGGCGCGCTGCAGGCAGGGGCGAGTGGGTTCCTGCTCAAAGACTGCCCCCCACAGGAGTTTCTCGACGCAATCGCCTCGTTGCGAGCATAGGGTCCGTCCTCGCGCCGCGACTCACGGGTCGACTAATCCAGCACTTCGTCACCGCGACGCGAGCGACCCGGCGGGAGGAACCATCGTGGCTGTCGCTGCTGACCCCGCGCGAAGTCGAGGTGGTCGCCGCAATTGGTGCCGGGCTGTCGAACACCGAGATCGCCGAGACCCTGCGCATGTCACACTGAACCGCAAAGACCCACGTTGGACGCCTTCTCGCCATACTCCAGGGCACGAGATCGCGCACAACTCGTGATCGCCGCATACGAGGTCGATCTCGCCAAGTCGTCGTAGCCAGCCACGGCAAAGAGAAAGGTCCCGGTTTGCATCGATCCGGAGCACACCCAACCAAGCCCTACGTCACCAAGACCAGACGCGTATTCTCGCTGAAGGTCCGGCCGAAGTTGTTTCTGTCAAGACTCGATGCGAAGCTTCGCGCTGCGGTCGAAGAGCAACCCGCCAACGATCACACGACCAGGAGCGACGTGATCCGCGAAGCATTCCGCCGCTACCTCGACTTCGCCTGAACTGCTTTCGCACCACCGAAGTCTCGCATCCCTTGCCCCAGATCGCCGGCTCCGTGCGCAGGATCATCGCCCGAGCCTCGTCTCAGCTACTGAGCGCGCAGATGGTTGTCAAATGACCTCGACCGGCACATCTGCAGTGATTGCGACTTTTTCTCGGTCCGAGCGCTCTTCTATGTCGGTCAGTGAGCGGGCTCGATTCCGTCGCGCGGAGCTGTCACTGTTTCGCTGATAGCGGAATTTCCGCGGAAACGGTCGTTGCCCCATCGTCGTGCTCGATGGTCAAGTCACCGATCGCTTTCACGATCGCTAACCCGCGTCCTCGAATGTCGTCAGCGTTCGACGTCGAGAGGCTCGGTTCGAAATCTTCTCCCTGATTCGTCACGCTCACCCGAACATCGTCATCCGACAGTTCCATGGAAATCGACAAGGCGTCGCTCCCGGTGCTTGCCTCCACCGC
>JANOWU010000054.1:0-57307 GCA_031418035.1 Acidimicrobiia bacterium | reverse complement strand
ACGCCATTCGAACACCTAAGCGCCTAAGGGGTAGCAGTGAACTTCGCATTCAGCGAGGAGCAGGAAGAGCTCCGCAAGTCAGTCCGACGTTTCCTCGACGAAAAGTCTCCAGTTACCGAAGTTCGGCGTCTCATGGAGACGTCAGAGGGCTACGACCCCGCAGTGTGGAAGCAGATGGGTGAACAACTCGGTCTGCAGGGGCTCGCTATTCCCGAAGAATTCGGTGGTTCGGGGTACGGCTACGTCGAACTCGGCGTCGTGTTCGAAGAAATGGGCCGCAACCTTCTGTGTGCGCCGTTCTTCGCCACGGTCGCACTCGCCGCGAACGCCCTGTTGGCGTCGGGTGATGCGAACGCCATGAAGGCCTACCTCCCGAAGATCGCCGACGGGTCGACGATCGCGACCGTGGCGTTCACCGAGGCGAACGGCAAATGGTCCGAAGATGGCATCACGGCAACCGCCGATGCCGCCGGCAACATCACCGGCGAGAAGATGTTCGTGCTCGATGGGCACACGGCGAACCTGATCATCGTGGCTGCCCGCAGCGCCGAAGGTGTGTCGCTCTATGCCGTGGAAAAGGGTGCCGCTGGCCTCGAGACCACCGCACTGTCCACCATGGACCAGACCCGTAAGCAGGCCAAGGTCACCTTGAACAACACCCCCGGCAAGCTGATCGGCACTGCCGGACAGGGCTGGGCGATCCTGAACAAGATGCTGGACAAGGCCGCCGTCGCGCAGTCAGCCGAGCAGGTCGGCGGTGCACAGAAGGTCCTCGATATGAGCGTTGAATACGCAAAGGTCCGCGTCCAGTTCGGTCGTCCGATCGGGTCGTTCCAGGCCATCAAGCACAAGTGCGCCGACATGCTTCTCGAAGTCGAGTCAGCAAAATCGGCTGCCTACTACGCGATGTGGGCGGCATCTGAAGACAACGACGAGCTTCCCGTGGTGGCGTCGCTCGCCAAGGCCTACTGCTCTGATGCCTATTTCCACGCCGCCGCCGAAAACATCCAAATCCATGGTGGCATCGGCTTCACGTGGGAACACGACGCCCACCTGTACTTCAAACGGGCCAAGACCACGGAGTTGTTCCTGGGCGACCCCACCTACCACCGTGAGCTTTTGGCACAACGAATCGGCATCTGATTTTCCAGTACTGCATTCGTCGCCGAACCAGCGAGAAGTGACTACCGACCCGGTCGCCCCTAAGGCGCCGGGTCGGTTCGCGTAAGGGAACACCAAGTTCAGGAAAAGTGATCGATTCGATACGTGACGCCGAACACATGTCGAATCTGCTGTGATACTTTTCACGGGACCCTCACAGGGAACGACATGTTGATCACCGTTGTCATGTCGTTTCGGTGCTGTTCTCTTTGAGAACGGCTCCGATGCACCAGCCACCAAAAGATTTGGAGCATCAATGAAAGCAATGAAGCTCGTAGCTGCGGCCGCCGCAGTTGCACTCGTCGGCGGAGCCGCCGCGACTGCTGGGGCCGCCAGCAAGTCCAAAACACTCATCATTTCGTCGGATCTGCCGCTCCAGGGTGCGTCAGCCGATGCGTCCCGCGACACAAACCGTGCCATGGAGCTGTACCTCGCATCACAAAAGGGTAAGGCCGGCAAGTACAACATCAAGCTCAAGTTCTACGACAACTCAACGGCCGCAAAGGGCGCTTGGGACGACGCAACGTGTGCGAAGAACGCCAACGATCACGTCGCCAACAAGACTGAAATTGCCGTCATGGGCACTTACAACTCCGGTTGCGCCAAGATCCAGCTCCCAGTCCTGAACCAGGCACCGGGCGGCGGCATGTTGATGGTCTCCCACGCCAATACGAACCCCGGCATCACCAAGGCCTGGGATCCGGGCGAGCCGGCCAAGTACTACCCAACGGGCGTCCGTAACTACGGTCGCGTTGTTGCTACCGATGATTTCCAGGGTGCTGCCGGCGCACAGTTCGCCAAGAAGGACCTCGGAATCAAGAAGTGCATCGTGCTCAACGACGCACAGACCTACGGCGTCGGCGTTGCCACGGCGTTCAAAGACGAGGCCAAGAAGCAGGGCATCGAGATCGTTGCCGACAAGGCTTGGGACTCGAAGCAGCCGAACTACACGGCTCTGTTCGAAGGCTTCAAGAGCCTCGGCGCTGACTGCGTCTACCTCGGTGGCATCAACGACAACAACGGCGAACAGTTGATTCGCGACAAAGTTGCCGTTCTCGGGCCGAACACCGGTGCAGTCAAGCTGATCGCTCCGGATGGATTCACTGGATACCCGTCGCTGCTCAAGTTGACCGAGTCCGACGCCATGTACATCACCTTCGCCGGTCTTCCCGCTGGTGAGCTCGTGAAGGCGGGCGGCGCTGGCGCCGATCTCGTCGCTGCGTTCAAGAAAAAGTACGGCGCTGACCCGGCTTCGGCCTACGCCATCTACGGCGCTGCTGCGCTGCAGGTCATCATGAAGGGCGTCGCTCAATCAGACGGCACCCGCAAGAGTGCAATCGCCAAGACCCTTGGCGGCGTGCAGATCTCGGCCAAGGAGTCGATCATCGGCAAGGCATTCAGCCTCGACAAGAACGGCGACATCACCGTTCGAGACATGAGCATCCAGCTGGTGAAGGGCGGCGAGGAGACCTTCCTGAAGCCGTGGCCAGTCGGCTGATCCTGCTGTAACAACTATGCAGTAAATGCTGCTTTCCAATGGGGTGGCCGGTATTCCGGCCGCCCCATTGTGTTGTCCGCACCCGATCCAGGAATGAGATTCGGGGCGAGTTCTGCGTTACCACACCGCCACCACGCATATGTAGGAGAGTCATGTCTGACGCTGCCGCCCCACCCGCGGTTCGGGTGCGAAAACCCATAAAGACCGAAACCCTTTTGGGATTCGCGCTCCTCGGCCTCGCCGCCGGAGCAGTCATCGCCAGTTTCTTCGCCGGACCCAAGAGCTTCACCCAGATCATGGTGATCGGGATCTCCAACGGGGCGGTCTTTGCGCTCATCGCCCTTGGATACACGATGGTGTACGGCATTATCGAGCTGATCAACTTCGCCCACGGCGACTTGTTCATGCTTGGCGCTGTGTTCTCCTCGATCTTTCTCGAAGAATGGCTGAATCAGACACGCTCGGGTCTCACAGGGTGGGCCCTCCTCGGCCTCACGCTGGTGGTCGCCATGATCTTTTGCGCCTGTCTGAACATGCTGATCGAGTTCTTGGCCTACCGTCGCTTGCGCAACGCGCCCAAGCTGGCACCGCTCATCACGGCCGTGGGCGTGAGCTTCATTCTTCAAAACCTCGGCATCGTCTTCAACGGATCGGCGCCCAAGTCCCGTAAGAGCGTGCTGCCTCAAGGCGGCATCATGATCGGGTCCATTGAGATCAAGATCAAATACATGATCGTCTTGGTGGTGACGATTCCGCTGCTTCTTCTGATGACGTATATCGTCCAGAAGACCAAGACCGGGAAGGCGATGCGAGCGACTGCTCAGGATCGCGACGCGTCGCTTCTCATGGGCATCAACGTCGATCGAATCATCGCCATCACCTTCGCGCTTGGTGGAGCGCTGGCTGGCGCAGCAGGGACCTTGTTCGCCCAGGTGAACGGACGAACGAGCTACGACCTGGGCTTTCGTCTCGGTCTGATTGCGTTCACCGCCGCCGTACTCGGCGGCGTCGGAAATCTCCCCGGCGCGGTTCTCGGCGGATTTCTGATCGGCCTTATCCAAGCGTTCAACGACGGTGCGCCAAGGTTTCGTGTGCCCGGATTACCGTTCCGGTTCGATGTTCCCTTCGGTCAGGAATGGACGCAAACGGTGCTGTTCGGCATTTTGATCATCATGATCATCTTCAGACCCGGCGGGATATTCGGCAAGGTCCAACAGGAGAAGGTGTGAGATGACGACATTGACTTCTCCTGCGTCGGCCCCGGCGAACGCACGCTTCCAATCAACCGATTGGTTCAAGGTGGCCGGCATCGTCTCGTTGATCGGGATCGCGCTGTTGCTTCCGCACCTCGGATTCACACAGAACAGCGATGGGGTGTTGCCGATCTTCACGATCGTGCTGTGCGCCGTGTATGCGTTGTTTTCTCTCGGTCTCAACATCGTGGTGGGTTTTGCCGGTCTTCTCGACCTTGGGTACGTCGCCTTCTTCCTGTTCGGGGCCTATGTGGCCGCCTGGCTGATGTCGGGGTACTTCTACACGAAGAAGATCTTCTTCCTCGACGGCCTTGTTGCCTTTGATGGGGTGAAGGTTCCCGGCATTCACATCAGCTTCTGGATCGTGGTGATCATCGCCGGTGTCGCAACTGCATTGATCGGCGTCGTGATCGGTGCGCCGACCCTTCGCCTCAAGAGCGATTACCTCGCTCTGGTGACGTTGGGCTTCGGCGAGATCTTGCCCGAGGTCTTCCGCAACGCCGAGAAGGTCACCAACGGCACCAAGGGCATCGGTCCGGTCGATCCGATCGGCACGGGATTCCTCGACATCGTGCCCGGTTTCAACAAGCGCATCGGACCGAGCGACTACATCGCGAAGTACTACGTGATCCTTGCGTGTCTCGCCGCGTTCGTCTTCATCTCCATTCGTCTTCGCGACGGTCGGTTGGGTCGTGCGTGGATGGCAATTCGCGAGGACGAACTCGCTGCAAGTCTCATGGGTGTTCCGCTCATGAAGACCAAACTTTGGTCCTACGCGGTCGGTGCGTTCGCCGGCGGTGTTGGTGGCGCGTTCTACGCCACGATCGTCGGAACCGTCAACGTTGACAGCTTTACCTTCGCCTTCTCCATCATCATCCTCTGCGCGGTCATTCTGGGCGGCATGGGGAACGTGTGGGGTGCCATCCTCGGCGGTATCGTCATCACCTGGTTCAACTACACCGGCCTGGTATGGGGCGGCCGGATGTTCAATGAGGCCTCGTCGCTGCGACTGTGGATCCTCATCGCCATCGTGGTGTTGATCGGACTGGCGATTGGGTCCTTTCTACTGGCCAAGGCAAAAAAGTCCGACGGCCTGATTTGGATGCTCCCGGTGGCCGGAGTCGTCGCCGCGGCGATTGGACTGGCCGCGGTGGCGTCCAAGAGTTCGAACAAGGCAGCCAAGACGATCGGCGTGTTGGTCGCCCTGGCGGCAGGAATCGCTGCGATCGTCTGGTTGCAGAAGTTGCTCGTCACCTCACAGAAGCGCATCGTCGCCGGACCTTTCTGGCTCGCATTTGCGTCGGGGGCCCTTGCGGGAAGCTTCTTGTTCCGAATCATCCGGCCCGAGGTTGCCGTTGATCTCGTGAAGTACCAGTTTGGATTCTTCGGACTCGTACTTGTACTTATGATGCTCTTCCGACCTGAAGGTCTTCTCCCGGCGGCCCGTTCGCGTGCCGTCAAACGGTCCGAAGCACTGATCGAAGGGGCAGGCGCATGACCATCCTCAACAACTCCGTACTCCTCGCCGCAAACGCGATCACGGTGCAATTCGGTGGTCTCACCGCAGTGAACAAAGTGGATTTCATCATTCCCCGGGAGTCCATCGTTGCCCTCATCGGACCAAACGGCGCAGGCAAGACCACGTTTTTTAACGTGTTGACCGGTCTCTATGAGCCGACATCGGGGTCGGTGATCTTCGACGGTGAGAAGTCGTCGGCCACCAAGCCGCATCTCATCGCCAGCCGGGGCATCGCCCGCACCTTCCAGAACATTCGACTCTTCGGGGCGATGACTGCGGCGGAGAACGTCATGGTGGCGATGCACCCGCACCTGCACGCCAATGTCTTCTCGACGATTCTTCGTACACCGCGTCAGCGGCGCGAGGAACGTGAGTCCCGCCAACGCGCCCACGAGCTCCTGGAATTCGTGGGCATTACCGGTGCCGACGACGAGTTCGCGAAGAACCTCCCGTACGGGGATCAGCGACGGCTCGAAGTTGCGCGAGCCCTCGCGCTCAAGCCGAAACTGTTGCTTCTCGACGAGCCAACGGCAGGCATGAACCCGCAGGAGTCGGCCGCATTCACGGCGTTCGTCCACCGTGTCCGCGACCAACTGGGTGTGACGATCCTCTTGATCGAACATGACATGAAGGTGGTGATGGGTACCGCTGAGCGCATCACGGTGCTCGAATACGGGGCAAAGATCGCCGAGGGAACACCGGCCGAAATTCGTTCGAATCCCAAAGTCATCGAGGCGTATCTCGGCAAGGCCGCAACGGAAGGCACAGCATGAGCGTGACCAATACCAGTCCCGGGCTTGACCGGGCAAAGGGTCGCAAACCGATTCTCGTGATTGACGATCTGCATGTTTCCTACGGTGCGATTGCGGCCGTCAAGGGCATCTCCATGACCGTGTACCCGGGTGAGATCGTCACGCTTATCGGCGGCAACGGAGCAGGCAAGTCAACAACAATGCGTGCGGTGTCGGGTTTGTTGAAACCGAAATCCGGAGAGGTCGTTTTCGAAGGCAACTCCTTGACTGGCCTGAAGGGCAACGAAGTCGCGACCATGGGTATCGCCCAGAGCCCCGAGGGCCGACACATCTTCCCCCGGATGACCGTCCATGAGAACCTCGAACTCGGTGCCTTCACCCGGAAGGACAAAGACGGCATCAACGACGACATCAACCGGGTGTTCGAACTCTTCCCGCGTCTCAAGGAGCGAATTAACCAGAAGGCAGGGACGCTCTCCGGTGGCGAACAGCAAATGGTCGCGATGGGACGTGCACTTATGAGTCGGCCGCGTTTGCTTCTGCTTGATGAGCCGTCCATGGGTCTTGCGCCGCTGCTTGTCGAAACGGTGTTCAACACCATTGTCGAGGTGAACAAGCAGGGCACGACCGTGTTGCTGGTTGAACAGAACGCACTCGTCGCGTTGAACATCGGCGACTACGGCTACGTCTTGGAAACCGGCAAGATCACGTTGGAGGGCGAAGCCAAAGGCTTGGCCACCAACGACGAGGTCCGCAAGGCGTACCTCGGCGAAGACTGACCTCGTCGATCACCAACGACTCTGAGCGCTGAACTCGTTCGGCTGGGTGGGTGGGCTCACGCAGTGAGCCCACCCACAGTCGTTAGTGTGGGGGGTATGCCTCTGTCGCCTTCGATCGGTTCGCGTGGAAGAACTGCCTTTCGCGTCGACGCGCTCTTCACAATGACATCAGGCTTGATCTTCATGGGAAATCCGTTGTTCGGGCCGAGCCTGGTTGTGAGCGGTTACCTAGTGATGTTGGCCGGGTTTCTTCTCCTCGTGGTCGCCGTGTTTCTCGGAGGCGCCGGTCTCGAAAAAGGTTTACTGGCGAATCGCCTCGCCCTGGTGCGAAGCGCCAACTTCGGTTCGGCGATACTGCTCACCCTGTGGGCTCTGGCTGGCAACTTGAGTGTTGGTGCCCGGGTGTTTCTGGGCCTCCTCGCTACCTGTCTCGTCGGTGTCGGCGCTTTCCAGGAACGCGCCATTCGGCACCCGAATCCGGCGTTCGTCCGGACCCCGTCAACGCAGGCGCAGCGCCAGGCGGCACTTCGCGGGGAACACAACGCCGGCGACCGATGACCACTGCCCGACGAAGAAGTGGAGCACTGTGCCTGTGCGATTGACCGACCTGACCCCCGGGTCGACCGTTGACGATCAGGTCATCGAACACGACGCACAGGAGCAGATACGGTTCCAGGACCTTGCCTTCGACGGATGCACGTTCCTAAACCTCGATCTCTCGAGCGTCGTCATTACCCGGTCAAAGTTTGTCGACTGCTCGTTTCGCAACTGCAATCTTTCGAACGTGGAATGGCCCGAGTGCTCGATCCGTAACACCACATATGAGTTCTCGAAGCTCACAGGGTCGATCTTTTCGGTCGCAGAGTGGTCATCGTTCAGCGCCGCATCACCGAACCGATTTGTCGAATGCGACCTTTCCTATGTGAACTTTGCATCAGCTGAACTCGGATCTGTGGTGTTCACCCGGTGCCGAGTCAGCGAAGGGACCTTTGGTGGTGCGGACCTTGCCGGAGCGACGTTCGACGACTGTGACCTCGGAGGCACCGATTTCCTCCGTGCGAACATCGAGCGATGCGACTTCACGACGGCATACAACTTTTCGATCGACCCTCGGACCGTCCGCCTGCGAGGCGCCCGTTTCTCGCAACACCGACTCGTCGGCCTCGTGCAATCGTTTGGCATAGAGATCGAATAGCGCGCTACGGAGGAAGGTCCATCCCTTCGGATGGTCCCTCCTCCGTTCCCGTGGGGGATCTGATGTTCGATGTATCGCTGTAGCGCCGTTGCTGCGATAGTTCATATGTCTACTTACGGGTCTGGGCCTTCTTCGCTGACTTCCGACGATCGGGGCCCGATTGGTCGGGGTGTCGTGCCGCTGCGTTGGTGGTGTTGGTGTGGTCGGTGTTGTTGTAGTTGGTGTTTACGGCGTGACTCCTTGTGGGTGGGACCGCATCGTCGCGGTGTGATGGATCCACTATCGGGGCGGAGCACGGGGGCCGCATCGGGGACCTCCCTCGTGGCGGATTGCACAGGGGTTCCCCCATGAGAAACTGCAGTGTCGCGACTACGACGGGAGGCACGATGAAGAAGGCGCACAGCGACGGGTTACAGACACCAGGGTCGGGACGGGCGATCGTCGGACGAGACCGCGAGTTGGCCCTCCTCGTCGATTTCGTCGCAACCATGTCCGACGGTGCGTCGGTGTTTCTGCTCGATGGTGAAGCGGGCATCGGGAAGAGCACGTTGTGGACGAAGGGCGTGGAGTTGGCCGCAGAGGCGAACGTCGTGGTGCTCTCGGCCCAGCCCGCGGAGTCCGAAGGCGACGTCGCCTACGCCGTACTGGGCGACCTCCTGCGTTTCGTCGATCCGAGAAACTTCGACGCCCTTCCCGGTCCGCAGCGAATTGCTTTGCGAACCGTGGCGCTGCTCGATGACCCAGGTACAACGCCGATCGATGCGCGGACCGTCGGTGTCGCTACCGCAGCGCTTTTCGCCCGCTTGGCCGCCGACGGACCGACCGTCGTGGCCATTGATGATTGTCAGTGGGCTGACGAGGAATCGTCGGCCGCATTGTCCTTTGCGATCCGACGCCAATCGGAACATCGCGTTTCACTGCTGCTCGGTCGGCGAACCGGGACCGGTCTAATACGTGCACATACTGATAGAACGTCTGAAAACGAACTGCCTTTCGACCTGGGGAACTCTCGGGCACTGCCGCTTTCGCATGTGGTCCTCACCGGGCTCGAGCTCACCAACGTGATCGATGTCGTCGCCGCTCGCTCCCCGAAGCCCCTGAGCCGACAGGTGCTCCAGCACCTGGCCGAGTCGGCGCACGGCAATCCGTTTCTGGCGGTACAGCTCGCAGATGCTTCGGCGCGGTTGGATGAACAAGATCCGAATCGACCGCTCGTGCTGCCAAGCAGCGTCGGCGAACTCCTCCTGGAACGGGTGGCTCGGCTCGAAGCTTCGATCTCGACCCTGTTGGTAACTGTCGCCGTGATCGGCCAACCCTCGATCGCGACGACCGCTGCGGTGCTGGCGCTCGACACCGAAGCAGCCCGCGAACTCATCGACGATGCCGTCCGTCAAGAGTTGGTAACCGTGGAAGCCGGCCGTGTTCGGTGCGCACATCCGTTGCTGGCCTCTGCCGTACTCCAGTCGTCATCGGCCGCAACACAACGAAAGATCCATCGACGCGTCGCCGAGATCGCTGAGGACGTCGAGGAGAAGGCGCGCCATCTCCTGTTCGCCACAGATCCGCCCGACCCGACCCTGGCCACGTTGCTCGATGCAGCGGCCCAGCGCGCAGCCGCGCGTGGTGCCCCTTTGGTGGGCGCCACCTTCGCTGATCGAGCGCGGTACTACTCGACCAACATGTCGGGCACGCGGTCGTCGGTCGATGATGATGTCGACGTTGATCGGCTCATGACGGCGGGTCGGCTCTACGTGGAAGCCGGCGAGCCCGGACCGGCGCGTCAACGATTCGAAGAGGTGCTCGAACGTCTCGGGCCCGGTCCACGGCGCGCCGATGCACTTATCGAACTCGGACGCCTTCTCCAACGACACGGCGGGTTGAACCGAAGCGCCGAAGTATTGGAGCGAGCACTTCGGGAAGCGGGCGACGATGGTCATCTCAGCGCCAGCGCAGCGTTGTGGCTGGGGTTCGTGCTGAACGGACTGGAGAGGACCGCGCAAGCGCGTGAACACCTCGAAGCGGCCGTCGTCCGAGCGGAGAATTCCGACGACCGTCTTCTACTCCTACGTTCACTTACCTATCGAGCAGTGTTGCGATTCTTCGTCGGACTCGGCGTCGACGAGGAAGGCCTCGCCCGCGCCGAAGGACTCGTGCGAGTCGACGACCGCATCAACGTCGAAATGCGACCGGAAGTATGGCGGGTTCGCTTCCTCTGGTACTGCGGGATGACACGCGATGCGGCGGCGTCGATCCGCCACCTCCATCGACGCTTTCTGGATCAGGGCCTCCTGGAAGACGTCGTAAAGATGGCAATGCTCGCCATGCCGATCGCCCGCGACCTCGGAGATGCGGACCGTGTGCGTGCGATCGCCGACGAGGCACAAGATCTTGGGTCGACCCTGCCCGACGACAACCGATTCGTACGTGCACATGTCGAAGCGGTGAAGGGAATGTGGCTCGCCTACGAGGGCAGAATGGCGGAGGCGATAGCGTCGCTCGAATTGGCACTCTCGGCCTTTGGTCAGTCCGATTACGGACTGAGTCTGGCGGTGATCGCTCCGGCGGTCGGCTTCATCTGCTTCAGCGCCGATGAGCCCGCACGAATGCACGAGGTTCTTGGACCTTTGTGTCGTCGGATTCGACAATCAGGTCTGGAAGACCCCGGCACGATGACCTACCTTGCCGACGACATCGAAGCCCAGATTTCGCTCGGCAAGCTGGATGAGGCGTCGGGATGGATCGCCTGGCTGCATGACGCAGCGGTTCGGTTCGATCGCCCGCTGGAGCTCTTGCGCGTGGAGCGATGTCGAGCGCTGCTGGCCGCGCAGGAAACCCGTTTCGACGAGGCGATGCAGCACGCTGAACGGGCGGCGCAGGACCCGGTACTGCGCGATCTGCCATGGGAGCGCGCCCGGACGCTCATGGTGCTCGGCCAAATCCGTCGACGAGCGAAGCAGCGAACGGCAGCGGGCGATGCGCTGCGTGCGGCCCGTGAGATCTTTGCCGAGATCGGCATGAGTGGGTGGGTGACGCGCGTCGGCGTCGAACTCGAACGTCTCGGATTGTTTCACGGCACCGATACCGACCTCACGCCGACGGAACTTCAGGTCGCCGAGCTTGCCGCGGCCGGAAAATCCAATCCCGACATTGCGGCGGTGCTCTTTATGAGCCGAAAGACCGTGGAGGCCAACCTGAGTCGGATCTACGCCAAGCTCGGCATCGCGGCACGCGCGCAGTTGCGCGCCGCGCTCGATGATCGTGAATGATCGTGGTTGCGTTCACGCCTTCATTGACCGCGCGCGGTCGGTGCGGCGATCTCGGTAACGTTGCGCACGGACACGCCCTCCGCATGCATCGTCGGAGCACCAGCGCACGGTCTTGCTCTTGGAGCTATCGAACACGATCCATCGACAGTGGTCGTTCGAACAGGAGGTGAGTCGACCCCACGTGCCATCGTGGAGGGCAAACCAGGTGCCGACAAGAATCGCAGAGAAGACCTTTGCGATTCCCGACGTCGGCGCGCACAGACCGGGCCCCGGCTCGAATACGAGCTCCACGAGGTGTCGCTTCGAAAAGGCTCGAAGTCTCGTGGGCGCGGTATGAGACTCTATGGAAGCGCGAAGCAATCTCCGAAGATCGTGCAGTTCGTCGAGGTCTTGGTGAAGAACGATGCCGAGGCGAGCGACGCCCTCGTGGGCGGCCCATCGTTTCACGTCAGCCGTCGATGACAAGAGATCAGCGCCCGTTTCGAAGCTCTGCGTGTTGATGAACCGGCGAACGACCTCCAATCCATCGGGAGCGTTCCGGTCGATCGGCCAATCACCATAAGGGATCACGAGCCCCCGGGCATCGACTCGATGTTGTGTGCTCATCACGATCATTCTATAGTTTGACCATGACGAGGAACAACGGTCCCTGGCGATCAGTTTCGCTGTGTCGCTGGTTCTTGTGATTGCGCAGATCAGACTTGCGCTTCGCCTCGTCCGGGCCAAACGCGCACTCCGCTCGGCATCGACTCTCATTGCGGCGTCCATCGTGATGGTGGCGTTTGCCTCGCTTGCGTTCCTTCTCAGCCTGCCCGCGATTTCTGGAGACCTCGCAATTCGACACCAGCTCGCCTCGCTTACGGCGCCGCAGCGTTCGGTAACGGTCGTCATCTCTCCCGAGCGTCGCCCCGAACCAGCGGAGAAGAAACAGTTCGATGCCACTGTTCGGCGTCAGCTTTCCGTGCCCGGCTACGGAGAGACCACCCGGGTCTCCTACTTCCGCTCGCTGTCATCACCCACCGGCGCGGTCTTTCGATTAGTAGGTACGGAGAAGATTCGCAGCGCGCTCCGGCTGACGTCGGGACGATGGCCGACGATGTGCAACCCGGACCGCTGCGAAGTGGTGTCGGTGGGAGATGCAAGTGTGGCGCGAAGCGGCCGAGGCGAAGGCACTGTCGATCTACCCGATGTTACGTACCTGCGCGTGGTGGGCCGGGCGACACCCGGACCGGACTTTCCGTTTGCCGGACCGCTTGCTCCGTCGAACGGAGAACTCCTGGTGGTTGCCGACGGCCCCGACGACGTTCAGAATCTCAAAACGCTGGACCTTATTCGACGAATTGACGGTTGGGTCGCACCAATCGTTTCCTCGAAAGTCGGACGTGACTCGGTAGGGACGCTCCTTCGAAGTGCCGGAGAAATCACCGAAAAGATCGATGTTTCCGGCGTTTCGGTGACCGTGCCGGACGATGAACTCCAAGATGCGCTGAACCGGTCCCGTACGGCAGGAGCAACCATAGCGACGTCGGGCGCCGCGCTTCTCTGTCTGCTGATCGTCGCGTGCGCGGCCGGTGGGTTCTCTGCGAAAACAAATCATATGTTTGCATATGAACGCTTGAGAAGACGCGGTGCGAGCCAAGCACTCTTGCGAAGCTACCGGTTCTTTGCCGCTGCGATCATCGTTGCGATCGGCCTGGCTGCGGGGCTCGCCCTTGGAGCCATCACAATCGCGCTGATTGCACGTTTCTCGCGCGTGGCCGTTTCACAAGCGCTCCAGGAGACCACACGCGCAACCTCGCTACTGGCCATTGTTGGCGCCGCAATCCTGCTACTCGTCGTTCTTCTTCTTGCCATGAACGACCGTGCCGATCGGCCGACCCTGCGAATCGGTCGCGTCCGGCTGAGCGACGTAATCGCCATACCGGTTGTCGCATTCACCAGCTGGGCGGTCGTCAGATTTCGTTCGGGCGGTCCCGACACAGCATCGACGAGTGCCTGGCCGTCGCTCGTACTCATAACGGGGGTCCTTGTCTGGGCGGCGGTTCGAGTCCTCCCCTTCGCTATTCGCACAGCGATAACCCACCGTGCTCGAGGGAACCCGGTCTTCGCGATGGTCGGCACGAAATCGTCGGCTCATCAGAAAGCGTCGTTGGCCGGTGGAGCTCTTGCCTCAGTAGCTGCGGCGATGAGCATGTTCGCCGTGTCCTCGGGTGCTTCGCTTGCGACCAACACTGAGGACCAGGCGCGATACGCGGTTCCCCTCGATTATCGACTTCGTATCGGAAGTTCGCTCGTACGTCCTGATGAACTCCGTCGGAGCGCAACGTGGAAAAGCCTCCGCTCGAACCTTCGCGACAAGCTCGCCGATACTGATGTTGTTCGCCGCGGAGCAACGTTGCTCGGCGAGAGCGGCGATGGCTCCCTCGAAGTCGTGGGAGTGGCACCGGATGTCGTCGGGAGCGCTGTGGCGTGGCGACGTGACTACGGCCCCCGTCCTGGCGTCCTTCGCCGATTGCTCCTCGCTCCCAAGCCTGAACCACTCGGTACGCCGATCGGGAAAACAGGTACACATATCTATGTCGACGTATCGGGCGACCGGACGGCTCTCGACATAGCCGCGGTGTTCGAGCGATCGAACGCGACCTGGCACGAGGTAGGGCTGGAAGAGATGGAATCGAGTCCATCGACACGCGCGATCCTTCGAGGTGAGCTCGACGCGGACGACGCTGGTGGCCGATTCTTAGGATTTCGCGTCGGCGTCAATGCATTCTTTGCTGAACAGATCGAACACAAGATCGGTGAAGGCAACACGTTCACCGAGGCCTCGAACGCGAGCGTGCAGATCCATGCGGCCTTCGTCGGCCCGAACATCACGTTCGGTAGCGGGTCCGACGCCGACCAGCTTCGCAGCGCGGTGTCATCAATGCGAAGGGTTGCAATTTCGGCAGCGAGCTTGCGTAGTGATCGAGCGGTCCTCCGGGCGCGAGCCGATGACACCCTCGACGTTCGGGTGTCGTTGCAAGGGACGTCGGCGCTTCTCCTCCCCGATGAAGACGCCGATGCGATCCCTGCCCTTGTGGACGACGCGACGGCGAAGTCGGCCGGCGGAGTTGGATCGACGTTCTTCGTCGAGACGCTCCAACGCCGTATCTCCTTCCGAGTAGTCGCGACGGCGAAGCGGTTCCCGACGGCGGGCGAGCGCTTCGTGATTGCCGATGTGCACCAGGTCGCACGGCAATTCAACCTGGCCCAGCCGGGGTTCGGAACCCCGACCGAGGCGTGGGTCGGAATGCGTCGGGGAGCGAAAGATCCTGAAGCGGTCGCCTCCGCAATATCGGTGGCAATGCGGTCGAGTCCGATCGATCAACTGATCGTCGACGATCGTTCTGCGATTGCTCGGCGATTGGCGAGCGACCCTTTCCGACGCAGTTCCGCGCTTCTCCTTCGCGGTTCGCTGGCGATCGCACTCGTGGTTGCGGTCGTTGGGCTTTTCCTAAGTTCACGTAGCGACGTCGTGGATCAGGAACCGTTTCGCCGCACGCTCTTGTTGGACGGGGTTTCGAACCGAACCCTCGCCTCGGCCTTCGCACGGCGATCGTATGTCGCCGTCGCGTGTGCAGTCCCGTTGGGCATTGTCGCTGGTCTGCCGCTCGTACGGGTTGGGACAAACAGCATCGTTGCCGGTGCGTCGAATGAAGTGGACAGCCTTCCCTTGCGACTCGTCGTGCCCGGTGCCCTCGTCGCGATTGTGGCGATCGTGATGGTGTCGGCGTTCTGCCTGGCGTCGCTCGGCGGTGCCCGCTCGGTGCCCGATCTGGCCTCCGAGGACTTGCTGCGGGGTCGGCTATGACAGCGCAGCAGAGGACACGAGACAGAGCGCAGCAGACTCTGGCGGTGTCCTTCGACGACGTGTTCGTGCTCTACCAGTCGACCGACGACACACTGTCGAACAACCGGGTCGACGCGCTGGCGGCGGTCGCAGCCTTGCGCGGGCTCTCCCTCGATGTCGGGCGCGGCGAATGTGTGGTGGTGCGCGGACCGAGTGGCTCGGGAAAGTCAACCCTCGTGGGTGTGGTGACGGGTCAGGTGATGCCGTCGGCCGGGATGGTGCGCTACTTCCAGGGCGATGAGCTGGTCAGCGGTGAGGTGCTTCGCGGCACCGGGAGGCTTGCGGTTGTTACACAGGGAAGTGGTCGGGAGTTACTCCCCGAATTGACCTGCATCCGAAACGTCGCGCTGGCCGCCGAGTTGCGTGGCAAGCCGTCAGAAGACTGCCATCGCGAAGCCGAGGTTGTGATGAGCCGTTTCGGGATCCTCGACCTTGCGCATCGTAAGCCCACGGATCTTTCCGGTGGCGAGGCACAGAAGGTGGCGCTCGCTGCTGCGCTGGCGTCGAACCCAACCATTGTCGTGGCCGATGAGCCAACGGGCGATCTGGACAGGCAAAGCGCGGATGAGGTGTACGACCTGCTCATCGAGCACGCTCAGCGCACCGGCGCCGCACTGCTCGTTGTGTCACACGACGAACGAGCCGAGCGCATTGCCAATCGAGTCGTGTCTATTCGCGACGGCCGGTTCGAGGGCGTTCGCTACCCGGGGGAGGGGACGCCGGCTGCGGTTGTCGACGACCGCGGTTGGATGCGCCTGCCCGAAGCCGAGCGTCGTGCCACCGGGATCGTGGATCGAGTTTTCGTTTCCCACGACGAAGGAGGAATTCGCCTCCAGCCGGGACCTGATGACCGACTCCCCGAGGGCCGCCGCGCCGTATCCGATCCCGCAGCCAATCCTGCTTCTGGCAACTCCGACCCCACGAACGCCGAGCGAACAGTTCTCCTTCGCGTTCGAGATGCCTCGGTGGTGCTGGCGGAATCACAAGGAGCCGCGGCGATTCTTGCGCCGACATCGCTCGACGTTCACCGTGGTGGCCTACTTGTTGTTGCCGGGCCCTCGGGATCTGGAAAGACGACAATGCTCAGCGTCCTGGGCGGTCTTCGAACGGCGTCCTCCGGGACGATCGAGTTCCCGAGCCCACTCGCACGTGACTTCACGGTCGGGTTCGGCCCGCAGGTGCCGGGTTTTGCCGACGACGCCACCGTTCGGGCAAACGTGGAGCTTCCCTCGCGCCTTCGGGGTGTTCCGCCGGACCCTGACCTACTCTTCGATATGCTATGCGCACTTGGTATTGACCACTTAGTGGAGCGGCCAATGCGGACGCTCTCGGGTGGCGAACGTCAACGTGCCGGTGTGGCGCGTGTGCTGTTGACATCCGCCGACCTCCTGCTGATCGATGAGCCGACGTCGCAACTCGACGAGGTCTCGGCGGCTCGAACGGTTGCCGCAATACGCCACGTGGCGCAACGGGGAACGGCCATCGTCGTCGCCTCGCACGATGAGGCGGTCATCAGCGTCGCCGATGATGTTGTGACCTTGGCCTGAACGCCCTACCGGCGAGACAAAACCTTGCGGAGGGCGTCTGCCGCCCGCCAACAGTCCACATACGACGTGTACAGAGGAACGGGAGCGAAGCGCACGATGTTCGGCGGACGCTCATCGGCAACGACACCGAGAGCGTCAAGCGCTGTCGCGATAGCCGGAGCGTCGTCGATCAACATCGAGAGTTGCGCGCCTCGCTCGCTCGCCGCTCGGGGAGTCAGCTGTTGCAGACGGTGCGTCGCGCAGATCCCGTCGAAAAGGGATTCGAGATAGCCAGTGAGGCGCACCGAACGCTGGAGGAGTGCCGCAAAGCCGACCCGCTCGAACATCTCGACCGCAGCGCGAACCGGTGCCAGGGCAAGCGAGGCCGGTGTCGAGAGCTGCCAACCCGCTGCCCCTTGATCGAGGTCGACCTCGCGGTGCATGGCGAAACGCGTCGAAGGCGCATTTCCGTACCACCCGTTGAGTCGTGGGAGGTCGGTGCGGTCAGCGAAGCGCTCATGGATGTACAGGGCCCCGATGGCGCCCGGTCCACCGTTGAGGTACTTGTAGTTGCACCAGACCGCGGCGTCGACGTCCCAGTCGTGGAGTTGCATCGAAACGTTTCCTGCAGCATGAGCGAGGTCCCAGATGGCGAACGCGCCGACCTCGTGGGTGGCGGCAGTGATCGCTGCGACGTCGAGGAGTTGACCGGTTCGAAAGTTCACGGCCCCCAACACGACGCCGGCCAGCGAACTGCCGAGCCGCTGGATCTCCCGAATGATGGAGTCGGTGGTGAAGAGGCCGGTCGTCTCGCTTGGTTCCAGACGCAGGAGCGAGGTCGGGTCCACGCCGTGCCAGTGAATCTGTGATGCGACGGCATAGTCGTCGGAGGGGAACGCGCCACCTTCGATCGCCAGGATCGAACGTTGAGGGGTCGGGCGGTACAGCGCCGCAAGAAGCAAGTGCAGGTTCACGGTGAGCGTGTTCATCGGAATCACTTCGTGCTTTTTCGCACCAACCAGGTCGGCCAGTGGCCCAGCAATGCGGGCCGCTTCCTCCCACCACGGGTACGGTCCGGTGAAGTGTCCGTGGACCGCACGAGTGCTCCAGCTGTCGGTCACTTCCGTGATGGCTGCACGCGCCGGATGGGACAGCAGCCCGAGTGAGTTTCCGGCAAAATAAGCGCACGTAGTAAATCCGTCGGCGGTCGAACACGACGGGAACTCGAAGAGATCGCGGGCTGGCGCGGGGTCGTCCTGATCCAGGAGCTGGGCTGCCCCCACCTCGGGAAGGCCGCCATTTGGTGTAGGTGCGTCCGTCATTTCAACGAGATCACTGACCGGAAGATCTCCCGGCCGACGTCGGCAAGGTTGAACTGATCTAGCAAGCCCTCGCCCAAACCAGGTACGCCGAATATCTCCGCGAGTCGATCGGAGTTTCCGAAGACGAGATCGGAGAACGCCGGCACGCGAAAGGAGAGGAAGAAGAGGATGAAGATGCCGTACTGACGTACCGGTGCGAGCTTTTGCAAGGTCTCGCGACTGAGGAATGGCTCGATCGCCCCGAAACCGTCAAGGCCCGGAACGGGCAAGATGTTCAAGATCGCAGCGATGAACTGCAACACGGCAAGGTAGGAGAGTGCGCTCCCGAACACGGCGCGATTGTCGACCGTGAGGTTCATGAGACGAACGACACTGGCCAGGGCCATACCCATCACAAAGTTCGAACCCGGCCCGGCGAGCGACATGAGGCTCTGCTTGCGAGGATCGCGAATGGCGCCTCGGTTGATCCACACGGCTCCACCCGGAAGACCTATCCCGCCAATGGCGAGGAACACGAGCGGCAGCAACAGCGAAAGTCCCGGATGCAGATACTTCAAAGGGTTGAGCGTGAGGTAGCCACGGCCGACGACCGACGAGTCGCCGCCCCACAGGGCCACGCGAGCGTGGCTGTATTCATGAACACACAGCGACGCAATCCACCCGATGAACACGAAGGCGAACACGGCGTACTTGGCCTTTGTCGTGTCGTAGTCGGCCGTCCAACACATCCAGCCGGCGACGCCAAGTGCAGCCAGGATGCCCAGGAAGACGGGTGAGATTCTCGACGATGACGCGTCCCGGGACGACCGAAGAAGGGATCCGGAACCATTCATAGGCCTCGACGGTACCCGACCCGGAGCGTCCGGAAAGACAATCCTCCCCAGGGGATGCTGTGGTTGTTCGTCGTGGTTTGGTCGTGGTTTGGTCATGGTTTGGTCATGGTTTGGTCGTGATCTGGTCGTGATCTGGTCGGGCGTATCGCCGACGTGGGCGAGTGTCGTCCGCCGGTGGGAAGGGGGACCGTAGACTTGCTTCGCCATGTTTGACTCCCTCAGCGACCGCTTCGACTCCATCTTCAGCCGACTCAAGACTCGGGGCCGCCTGGGCGACGCCGAGGTAGACGAAGTGCTGCGCGAGATTCGTGTGGCGTTGCTCGAGGCCGACGTCAACTTCGTCGTCGTTCGCAACCTCGTCAATCGCATCCGCGAGGCGTGCCTCGGGGCGGAGCTCTCGAAGGTGCTCAACCCGGCCCAGCAGGTCATCAAGATCGTCCACACCGAGCTGATTCAGACGCTGGGTGGCGAAACGCTCGAAATCCGTTTCGCTGAAAAGCCGCCGACGGTGATCTTGATGGCCGGTCTGCAGGGTGCAGGTAAAACGACGAACACCGGAAAGCTGGCTCGTTGGTTCAAGAGTCAGGGCCGCAACCCTCTGCTCGTCGGTGCCGACCTCCAGCGACCGGCTGCCGTCGAGCAGCTGCGGGTGCTCGGCCGTCAGGTCGACGTGCCGGTCTATTCCTCGGCCACCGATCCCGTCACCGTGGCCCGAGAGGGTCTTGAGGAGGCACGACGCACCGGACGCGACGTCCTCATCGTCGACACTGCCGGCCGGTTGAGCATCGACGTCGAGTTGATGCAGCAGGTGCGTGACATCTCCGACGCCGTGCAACCCGACTACACGTTCCTCGTGATCGACGCCATGACCGGTCAAGACGCCGTCACAACGGCCGAGGCGTTCCACCAGACGCTCAACATCGACGGCGTGATCTTGACCAAGCTCGACGGTGATGCACGCGGTGGTGCGGCGCTCAGCGTGAAGGAAGTGGTCGGTCGGCCGATTGCCTTTGCGTCGACGGGCGAGAAGCTCGAAGACTTCGACCTGTTCCACCCGGACCGCATGGCGAGTCGGATTCTCGGCATGGGCGACGTGCTCACGCTCATCGAACAGGCCGAAGCGGCATTCGACATGGAGGAGGCGGAGAAAGCCGCGACAGCGATGATGAGCGGTCAGTTCACGCTCATGGACTTCCTCGACCAGATGCGACAGGTCCGCAAGATGGGGCCGCTCAAGAACTTGCTCAATTTGATGCCGGGCATGGGCAAGGAACTCAAGGACGTCGACATCGACGAGCGTGAACTCGATCGGGTCGAGGCGGTCATCTTGTCGATGACGAAAGAGGAGCGCGCGAATCCCGACGTCATGAATGCGTCGCGACGTCAGCGCGTCGCCAAGGGTTCGGGTCGTCCGATCGGCGAGGTCAACAACTTGCTGAAGCAGTTCGGCGAGATGCAGAAGATGATGAAGGCGATGGGTCCGGGAATGGCTGCGGCTATGAAGGGTGGCGGTGGCCGGATCAAGCAGGCCCGCGCGATCTCCAAGGCCGTCAAGGCGGGCGATATCGATCCGGCCCAGCTCCAGGCGCTCGGACTGCCGAGCATCCCCGGCCTGCCGGGAGCGGGAAGGCCGCAGATGCCGTCGTTGCCGAGTAGCGGCATGGCCAAACCGAAGGCCGGTGGCCGCGTGACGCAGCCCGGCACGACGAGCGCGCCCTCCAAGAACTCCAAAAAGAAGAAGAAGCGCTAAGCGTCTATATCAGCTGCCCCAACCCACGCGCCGACCTGCCCAACCAACCCACTCGATGGCAAGTTGCAGGGTGAACGGCAAGTTGTTGTTGGGACTAACTTGCCGTTGACCCTGCAACTCGCCGACGAGTGAACGGGTGACGCTGATCAGAGGGGTGTGATCAGGCCGGCCCGGCGGCGGCGTTCGGCTCGCATCTCCGGAACGAGCACGAGCGATGCGCAGATCATGAGCGTCACCGAGATCAATGCGACGCTGGACAGCGCTAGGTGCGAGATCACGGCAAAGCCGAGCATCGGGGCCGTAACCGCACGGATGCCCGTAAAGAACGTGTGAAGTCCCATGTAGTCGGCGACTCGATCACGGGGCGCGAACTTCGTGACCCACAGACTCCACATCAGATCGCACCCAGCGCTGCCGACGCCGAGTGCCACGGCACCAAAGTACAGACCGGCGTCGGACTTGCCCGTGAAGAACGCGCCGACGTAGATCGCGAACAATACGTTGACCAATATGCGTGACGAGAAGAACGACAGCCGGTCGAACACCAGACCAAACATAGGCGTGCATATCAAACGAATGACCGACGGGATGACGACGGTAAGGAACGCGATCTTCGCAGCGTCGGCCCGGATGCCGTACCGAGGTTGGGCGAGGTACTCGACTCGAAGCGGAAGAAGCATCAGGTTCCCGAAGCCCATAAGCATCCACGCAAAGATCGTGAGCCGAAGTTGGCGATCGGTGCGCAGCAGCCCGAAGTGCGGCCACGGACGATTCGCCATACCGGCGACGCGATCGAGCGGGCCAGACGGCATCGCCGCATAAAGACCGACCTGTATCGCACACGCCACGGCACCACACAGCACGACGAGCGGCCATCGATCCAGATGATTCTTCAAGAACGCTCCCATGGCGAGCGCGGTTGGTGCGGACACCGCAACGCGAAGCATGAGTCCCCAGCCCACGCGCTTGCCACGTGTCGCCACGGGGAAGTTCCGTTCGTAGGTGACGGTGTTGAGAGGGATCACCGAGTTGAGTGCTGCGAGGCCGACGATCGAGCCGATCACCATGAGCCACAGGTGACCGGTCATGGCGACGATCAGGCCGACCGTGCCGATCGCAATGATGAAGGACCCGACCTGCATGACGGGGCGTCCGACTCGTCGAGCGATCGCCGTGACAAACGGCGACAGAAGCAGCCCGAATCCGCCGGCCGCGGCAATGAACCCCTTCGCCAACCCGGAAGCCCCGAATTGCTTGATCGCGATGGTGAGGAGGATCGACGATTCAAGCGGCAACAGCACGCCCGCCGGTATCGCTCGGGCGATGTCGAGGATCTGCGTACGGCGAACGATTCCGGGTTCGGGCTCACTCGCTGTCACCGTTTCAGTTTCCCACGAGCGATCGCCGGCAAACCGGCATATTCAGGTTGCTGTCAGACTGTTGTCAGGTTGCTGTCACGCCGCGAGCGCCGACTCCATTGCCTCGAGAGTCGCAAGAAACTGCGCGGCCTCTGACGACGAAAGAACGCCGTAGACCGGTGCCACCATTTTGTTCGTGGTCTCGTCGGCGGCGGCCAGTGCGTCACGTTCGGCGTCGGAGACGTCGGGGCCGGGTTCGGGCCAACCGAAGGACTTGTACATGTCGGGTCGATGGATCAGGTGCGCCACACGCGGGCTGAGCCCGTGGCCGAGGGCGGCGACGAGGTGTGCCGAACCTCGGTACTCCCGAAGTGCGACGACGTACTGCATGGCTCGAGCCGGCAGGTCATCGGCGAGTGGTTCCGCGGCCGTCCCTGCGTAGAGGGACAGTCCCGCGTTGTCGATTGCGGCAGTGATCTTCGCGGCCGACGCGCAAAACTCGTCGAGCCCGGCCAGCGCGCCGAACTTGGCTCGGCCGAGGTTCTGCGCGCACGTCATGTAGAGCCGGCCGGCGTCGCGCGGTGCCATGATCGCCCGAGCGGAGTCCCACAGCTTCGCAATCGTCTCCGGGTTCCACCACCCAAACGCACTCGACACGACGGCCCCCTCGACGTCGCCCAACACTCCGCCGCGACCGAGGATGTAGAACCGAAACCCGTCGAGGCCGTTGGCTTTGCCGACGGCGAGGGTGTCGGGGTGGAAGTAGAACGCGGAGCCCATGGCCCCGATCCGGGTGCTGGCTTGGGCGAGAAACGAGGCAGAATCCATGCCCGGGATGCTCGCACAGCTTGCCCGGCGGGAGCCAAACGGGCTCGTGTTCCCTGGGGGTGTGGTCGGCTGCTAACCTTGTCTGGCTTCGGGTGTCTACCCGATCCGCGTTCGTACCACTCAGGAGAACTACGTGTCCGTCAAGCTCCGCCTTACTCGCAAGGGCAAGACCAAGCAACCGACCTATCGCATTGTCGCGGCCGACGCCCGATCAAAGCGCGACGGCGCGTTCATCGAGATCCTCGGGACGTACGAGCCACGTCAGGAGCCCAGCCGGATCCTGCTCGACAACGACAAGGCCGTGAAGTACCTCCAAAACGGTGCGCAGCCGACCGAGACCGTCGAAAAGATCCTCAAGATCACCGGGGCGTGGGACCAGTTCCAGGCCACGAAGACTCCCAAAGCCGCAAAGTAAGCGCTGCAATGTCCGACGAGCGCGACCCCAACGTCAAAGCCTCGGCGACCGCCGAAAGCGTGCTGCGCTATCTGGCCGAAACATTGGTTGAAGATGTCGACGGTGTCGAGATCACCACCTCCCAGTGGCGCAACCGCGTGAGCCTCAACCTGAGCGTGGCTCCGGGCGACATGGGCAAGGTGATCGGCCGTAAAGGACGCACCGCACAGGCGATCCGCACCGTAGTGCGCGCTGCCGGGTCGCGCGATGGCGTTGACACGTTCGTCGACATCGTCGACTAATCACTGTCGGCACACCCTCACTTGGCTGTTCCCGAACTGATCATTGGCTACGTCACCAAGCCCCACGGGCTGAAGGGCGAGGTCCTTGTTCACCTGATCTCGAACCGTTCCGAGCGAATGCGTTCAGGAGCGGTGTTCAACACCGATCGCGGCGCCATGACGATCACGTCATGTGCTCCGCAGGGCGACCGATGGCGGGTTCGATTTGCTGGCGTCGATGACCGAAACACTGCGGAGTCGATCGCTCGCCTCGAGTTGCGTGCCGAACCACTGGATGATCCCGACGCACTCTGGGTCCACGAACTGGTCGGGTCCAAGGTTGTGCTCCTCGACGGCACAGAGGTCGGCGTCGTCGTCGAACTCGAATCGAATCCGGCCAGCGATTTGTTGGTGCTTGATTCGGGCACGTTGGTGCCGCTGGTGTTCGTTGTTTCCGCAAGCGACGGCGTCGTGACGATCGACCCGCCGGTCGGACTTTTGGATTTGAACGACGCGCTGTAACCACACGGCAACCACACGGTAAACACGCGGCGCGCAGAATCATTTCGGTATGGATGTCGAGAACCCTCACGTGATTGCGTCGTCGGCGCGGTCGCGCATGACCAGCGAAGGGACACACCTCGACGCCTTCGAAGGCCGAGATTGGTTCAACCTGTGGTTTGCAGGTTTGGTGTGGGGCGCCTCGTTCATCTTCATCAAGACGGGAATCGAACACTTCCACCCGAGTGTCGTCACGTTCGGTCGCATAGCCATAGGCGCGCTTACCTTAAGTCCGGTCCCGCAGGCAAGATCAGTTCGAATCGAACGTTCCGACTGGCCGCGAGTCGTCGTGGTGAGCGTCACATGGCTCGCGTTTCCGATGACCCTCTTCCCAATCGCTCAACAGAGCATCTCCACCGGACTCACCGGCATGTTGAACGGGTCCATTCCGTTGTTCGCAGCCGTCGTGTCGAGCTTTGCGTTGCGACGTCTTCCAGGACGTTGGCAACAACTTGGGCTGATCGTAGGTGCACTTGGTATCGTGGTTCTCGGGATTCCTGCGGTCGGTGACGGCGGTTCGAGCGCACGTGGCGTGATCCTGATCATCGTTGCCTGCATGAGCTATGGCGTCGCCGTAACTGTCAACGTCCCACTGGCCCAGAAGTACGGGAGCGTGGCCACGTTTCGGCGATGTCAGCTCGTCGCCGCCGTGCTGACCCTCCCGCTTGCGATTCCCGGTTTCAGACGCTCGTCGTGGAACACGAACTCTGCGGTCGCGTTGCTCGTCCTCGGAGCGTTCGGCACGGCGCTTGCGTTCCTGGCCATGATCAACCTTTCCAAACGGGTCGGCTCGACCCGGTCGGCGGCGCTCACGTACCTCGAAGCGATCATTGCGTTCGCACTGGGCATTGCGGTTCGACACGAGCGTCTGCGTATCCTCGAGATCATCGGGTGCGTGATCTTGTTCCTCGGGGCCTGGTTGGTGTCGAGGGCGGACCGAGTCTGACCAGCTCGCGCGACCGGCGGCTTGCGTCGCCCTACGTCAGGTGCGAGAGTGCCGTATGAAATTCGGGCTCGCATTCGCAAGCAGCATCGGCATCGAGGGTCCAGACGCGCTGGCGTTGTGCCGTGAGGCGGAAGCCCTCGGGTTCGAATCGGTGTGGGGCGGCGAGCACGTCATCTTGCCGACGACGATCGACTCGAAGTATCCGTACACTGCCGACGGAAAGATTCCCGCCGTCCCGGACACGCCGATCCCGGATCCGCTCATCTGGTTGGCGTTCGTGGCGGCAGCAGCACCGACGCTTCGACTGGGTACCTGCATTCTGATCGTCCCGCAGCGCAACCCGCTCGTGCTGGCCAAGGAGCTCGCGACACTCGACCGACTGAGCGGAGGACGCGTCGAGCTAGGCATCGGTGTCGGTTGGATGCGCGAGGAGTTCGTCTCCCTCGGTGTGCCGTGGGAGCGGCGCGGGGCAAGAAACGATGAATACATCGCGGCAATGCAGGCCCTTTGGGCCGGTCCCCATGCGGAGTTCCATGGCGAGTTTGTCGACTTCGCGCCGGCCACGTGCAGCCCGCGTCCCATCCAATCGCGGATTCCGATTCATGTCGGCGGCGACACCCCTGCGGCGTTGCGTCGTGCCGTGTCCATTGCGGATGGGTATTTCCCCGGCGAGGGCGACACGACACGCCTGGCGGAGCTCCTCGGGCGGCTGCATGAGACGGCGCATGAGCATGGTCGCGATCCGAAGTCGATCGTGATCAATGCGATGTTCGCAGGGTTCGACGACCCGGGCGGACACGCGGAGGCGTTCGTCGAGATCGGCGTCGATCGGGCAATGGTGCCGGCGTTCGCCTTCGCCGGCCCGGGCGGCATCGATCGCCTCCGAGCCTTCGCGGCAGCAGTCATGCCCCGAGTCGGTGCCTGACCTCGCACGGTCAGCGGCCCAACTCCAACTCCAACTCCAACTCCAACTCGGGGGTGTGCCAACTCGGGGGTTCGTCGACCACGCCCATGCCGTCACGGCCCCGGCGCGTGACTTCACTCCAACTCGAGGGTGGTTTCACTCCAACCCGCCCTTTTTCGTGCGATTTTCAGCTTCTAAACGGCCAGTTGGAGTGAACCGGGCACCAAGTTGGAGTGATCAGGACCCCAAGTTGGAGTTGGAGTGCAAGCACGCCAAGTTGGAGTTGGAGTGCAAGCACCGCCAAGTAGGACAGGGTCAGAGCGCGTTGAGGCCGATCGGATTGGGGTAGCGGATGACCCCGGCGCGTGACACCGCTATGGCGACAGGGGTCAGCGCGTCGAGAAGCTCATCGCGGTCGCGTTCCTCGAACGTCTCCACCAGTACGTAGGCAAGCCGATCGGTGGTGGCCTCGACGTCGAGGCGGACCTGACGGCCGTGTTCGGTCAGGGACCCGTCGGCCTCGACGATGCCGCGAGTCCGACATCGTGCCGTGGCCGACGACCAATCGTCGACGGTCCATCCACGAGTCTTCTGCAGATCATCGGGGCTGGAACCGCCGTCCGCGGCGATCATGACGTGGGCCTCCAGGCCGTCGATTCCCTGAGCCAGGAGTGCGGCGTTGTGCGCGTCGCCACGGTGTTCGCGAATCGTGGTGCAGTACTGCCACAGCGCCTCCACCGGGTCAGTGGGGACGGCGAGATCGCGGTTCGCGGCGTAGAGCGCCCGGCCGCTGCGGCTGCCGTGCTCACACGCCAAAGCCAGCCGCTGGGCGACGACCTCGGCAGCATCATCGATATCGGGCGCTACCCGGCGAAGCGTCGCTGCGGCGGCCGCGCTTCGAGCACGCACGATCTCCTCGGGCGACGCGTCGTCCCAGATGGCGGGCACCCAACGACGAACAAAGGAGGGCGCGAAGTTGTAAAACGTCGCGTCGACGACCCCGGGACCAACGGGTCCGAGAGGCGCGGCGCGCATCGCAAAGTATGTGGCCCAGAATCCCGGGAGACCGAGCGTCTTGCCCGCCTCCACGGTTTCGTCGCCGAAGTACGTGACGGCATGAAGGGTTTCGATTCGCTGCCAGAGCGCCCGGGCAAAATCCATGAGGCCAGTATTCCCCGAAATCGCGACACGTTGCCGGGTCTTGGCCGGGTCTTGTGCACACGTGTGCACCCGGCGGGTGTGCCGAGCAACTACCTTCGACGCATGCGATCCTTGCGCCTGCACGAACTCGGAGAACCCGTCGATGTGTTGAAGATCGAGCAACGTGACGTTCCACGACCCCAGTCGGGTCAGGTGGTCGTCCGTGTCGAGGCTTCAGCCCTCAACTTTCCCGACGTCTTGTTATGCCGCGGCCAGTATCAAGAGAAGCCGCCGCTCCCGTTCACACCCGGCATGGAGATCGCCGGCGTAGTGCACGAGGTTGGCTCGGGTGTCGCGAACATTGCCGTTGGCGACCGAGTCCTCGGCACACCAACCTTCGTCGACGGTGGACTCGCCGAATACACCGTTGCGGCGGCGTCGGACCTGTCGAAGATCCCTGATTCGATGGGATTCGACGCTGCCGCCGCGCTTCGCGTGACCTACTACACCGGCCACGCGGGGCTCCATCGTCGGGCCAAACTGCAGCCCGGTGAGACGGTCCTCGTGCACGCCGGCGCGGGTGGCGTCGGGAGCGCAGCCATCCAGTTGGCGAAAGCCCACGGCTGTCGGGTGATCGCAACCGCGGGTGGGCCCGACAAGATCGCGGTGTGTGAGCGGCTGGGTGCCGACCTGGCCATCGATTACCGAGCGTCGGACTTCGTCGACGCCGTGAAGGCGTTCACCGACGGTCGCGGTGCCGACGTGATCTACGACCCGGTCGGCGGCGACACCTATGACCGAAGCACGAAGGTGGTTGCCTTCGAAGGTCGGATCCTGATCGTTGGCTTCACCGGAGGACGTATTGCCGAGGCGAAGACCAACCACATTCTGATCAAGAACTATTCGGTGGTCGGTCTTCACTGGGGCGCGTACGCGAAGCACGAACCGGGGCTGAACACCGTGGTGCACAACGACCTCGTGCGCCTCCATGCCGAGGGCAAGATCGATCCGTTGATCAGTGAGTTGGTGCCGTTGGACGCGGCGGCGAATGCGTTGGCCCGTCTCGGCGATCGGGGCACCGTCGGGAAGGTCGTGGTGCGACCGCATGAGTAGGGCAGGTCGCTGATGGGGCTGATGGGGCGTATCTCGGTGTTCACCCTTTTCCCGGCGCTCATTGAGGCCCACGCGCAGACCAGCGTCCTCGGCCGGGCTCAGGAGCAGGAGCGGTTGGAGGTTCGAGCCTACGACCTGCGTTCGCACGGCATCGGGGTGCATCAAAGCGTCGACGACGCACCGTTTGGCGGTGGCGCCGGAATGGTCCTCAGCCCGGAGCCGATCTTTGCGGCAGTCGAATCGCGTCTCGAGGGTGGTGACGCCGATCGGCCGCTGTTCGCCCTCGGTCCCGGTGGACGCCGATTTGATCAGGGATACGCGCACGAACTCGCGTCGCTTCTGGAGAAGGGCGGGTTTTCTCTGCTCTGCGGGCGATATGAAGGTTTCGATCAACGCATTCACGAGCACCTCAGTGATGGTGAGATCTCCCTCGGTGACTTCGTGCTCGGTGGCGGGGAGGTGGCCGCTATGGCGATCGTCGAGGCCGTGGCGCGGCTCGTTCCCGGCGTCATGGGCAATAGTGCGTCGGCCGGTGAGGAGTCGTTCGGGACCGGAGAGGGCGACGAGTTGCTCGAGTACCCGCAGTACACACGTCCGGCGGTCTTTCGTGGGTGGGAGGTTCCTGAGGTTCTTCGCTCCGGAAATCACGCTCGGGTGGCCCGATGGCGAATGGTAGAGGCCATGATGCGCACGGCCCGGTACCGACCCGATCTGTGGGCGCGCCATTCGCCGCTCACCAAAGCCCAGCTGAAGGCGTTCGCCGAGTTTGGCGTGGAGGTGCCGGTGGTCGGTTCTCCCGATGCCTCTACAGAAGCCCACGCCGAGGACCGAATATAAATATCATGAGAACGAAATTTGATACTGAATCGTCTCGAATGCGTCCCGTCCCTGACATCGTGGCCCTGAGCGGCCATGTCCAGAACTACGCGTGGGGCTCGACGTCGCTACTGCCGCATTTCCTGGGCACGACGCCCGACGGTCGGCCCCAGGCGGAGCTGTGGCTCGGTGCCCATCCGGTACTCCCCTCCACGATCGTGGGCATGAGTTTGGAGCGAGCCGTTGGTGATTTTCCTCGCGAGTTTCTCGGACCGTACGCCCCATCCGACGCGGACTCCCTGCCGTTCCTGTTGAAGGTCATGGCCGTCGAGTCGCCGCTGTCCATCCAGGTTCACCCATCAAAGGCGCAGGCCGAGGCTGGCTTCCTGGCTGAAGAACGGGCGGGTATTGCTCGCGACGCCGGAAATCGAAACTTCCGCGACTCGAACCACAAACCCGAAATCATCTGTGCACTGAGTGAGTTCGCGCTGCTGTGCGGATTCGTGGATGACGCACAAACACAGACTCGACTCACCGCCATTCGTGAGGCTGCATCGGAGGCTGGGTCGCCGAAGGCGCGTGCTGCGCTCGCCACGATCGCAGAACCGAACGGACCTCCGGAGCAGCGTCGAGACATGCTGCGAGCGATTCTGTCGATTCCTGCGGATGCAATGCCCGAGATCATCGCCGCAATCCGAACGACCGCCGACGGCCTCGGCTTGAGTCATCTGCACGGGATCGCCGATCACTATCCGGCCGATCCCGGTGTTTTGGTCGCTGCGCTTATGAACTACCGAGTCCTTCAACCGGGCGAGGCGATGTTTTTCACTGCGGGTACCACGCACGCGTACCTTCACGGACTGGGTATCGAGCTGTTGGCCAACTCCGACAACGTCGTGCGCGCTGGTCTCACGCCGAAACACATCGACATCGAGCAGCTCCTGCGTATCTGTGATCCTTCGCCGTCCACCGCTGCGCTCGTCAACCCGATGCGGTCGTCCGACGTGACTACCTGGCCCACACCGTGCACCGATTTCGAGCTCGGTCGAGTCGAACCGGGGCCCACCCGTGCGGCCCGAGGGGGATTCGACTCCGGCCCGCGAATTGTTCTGTGCACTTCGGGTTCGGTGCTCCTCGGCGACGGATCGAGTGAATCCGACCGTGATCGCTCCGCACTTCTCCTCGACAAAGGCATGGCGGCCTGGGTGTTTCCTGGGATTGACCTGCGAATCGCGCGGAGCGAGGCCGACGTCGCATCGTCGGTGTACATAGCTCGATGCCCGCAACTCGGTAGCTGATCGGCCAAGGAGCAAACTCTGGGAGCTCGCGCAGCGTAAGCGTCACCAGTGAGACCCGGCCGTCAACGTCGGGTTTTCTAAAGTTTCCTGAAAAAAGGAGGCGCGAGATCAGGCGAAATGCGGGAAAAGGTTCGTGTCCGAAGTAGCCTGGTGACCGTAACGCTGACGGGCGTTCAGTAAACGCCGATATCGTCTTTGTCGGGGAGCCAGTCACCAGTGAGCGTCGACAAACAAAACTCTCGACGCCGCCGTCGGCTCCGACGTACGCCATGGTCGGGAGCAGTGCTTTTCCAGGCACAGAGCAACCTGTATCTGGTGGCGTGCGTGGCGCTCCTGCTGGCCGGCACGGAGTTGCTGGCCCAGTTTCATCTTCGGACTTTTGTCCAGGCCGATTTCGGCCTCGAAATCAGCCCGTGGCTGATTCTGGCGGGGTTCTTCGCAACGGCGCGACTCTCCCTTCGCGAGCGAATCTCGGGCACCGTACAAATCCTGCACGCGCCCGAAATCATTCTGATACCCGCGATTTTTGGCGCCCGACCCCTTCACGTCGTCGGCGCCGCCATCCTCGGCACGGCCTTGGGCTCGGGCACAGGTCGCAATCGCCTTGTCGGTTGGCGCCTCATGTTTCAGGTCGCACTGACGGGGGCCGAGACCGGTGCGGTACTCACCCTGATGAATCGCGTCAACGAGCTGTACGTGCTGCGAACCGAGACCTGGTTGACGACGCTCGCCGTTGTCATCGGCATGCGATTCCTACGACTCGTCGTGGCACTGGCCGTGATCGCGATCTCCGGAACCCGCATCCGCAGCGAGACGGTGCTCCCCACGGTCTTCGTCGGGATGTTGGGTTGCCTTGCTTTCACCGCAGCAGCGCTGATTGCGACGATGGTTTCGACGCAGAGCCACGCAGCGCTGCTCCTCGTCATCGGACTGATTGCCTTCGGCGCCTTTGCTTATCGTTCCCTCGTCGACCTGCGAGACCGCCACGCCCGCCTGCGCTCGCTCCACAGTTTCACGGCCGGTCTCACGAGATCTGTCGCGCTCGACGATGTGATCACGAGCGCAATCGACCTCGCAAGTTCGGTTCTGCAGGTCGAAGGCGCGGAGATAACACTCTTTGAAACCGGAGTCGCGCGTCGAAGTGCGACGGGGAGCGCCGACCAGGCTGCACCTGTGCCGTCCACCGACGATTGGCTGTGGAACCAGACGCTCGGCCCGCGCCGCACCGTCGTGTGCATCGGCGAGACCGACGACGAACAGCGTTATCTCTCGACGGTCGGCGTACGCGACGCAATGGCTGCGCCTCTGTTGCACGGCACCGATCTCCTGGGTGTGATTGCGGTTCGTAACCGAGATCCCGAGCTGAATGTGTTCAGTGCCGGTGAAACCGAACTGTTCACCACGATGGCCGACCAGGCCGCGGTGGCGATCCATGCCGCGCAGCTGGAACGCCAGATTCGAGCCGAGGAAGCAGCGCGAATTCGAGCGGCAACACTTGATTCACTTACCGGTCTGGCCAACCGCGGTGCCCTCAACGAGGCGATCGACGTCTTCACGAGCAACCTTGACGAAGACGGCCCGACCGCCGGAGCAATTCTCACGCTCGACTTGAACCGCTTCAAAGACGTGAACTCGACGCTCGGCCATGCGGTTGGTGACTCGCTGGTGATCGCCGTGGCAAATCGCATCTCCGAAGCTGCGCCTCGAAACTCCGTTGTGGCGCGACTCGGCGGCGACGAGATGGCAATCCTGGCCCGCAACGTCCGCGACCCTCAGCAGGCGAAGGCCCTCGCGAACGCGATTCGTTCGGCGGTCGATGCCGACCACCGAATCGGCGATTTGGTCGTGACGACGAATGCGGCGATTGGTGTCGCCCTGATTCCGGATCATGGACGCGAACACGGTGAGTTGATGCGTCGGGCGGCCGTCGCCATGTATCAGGCAAAACTGCATCGAGATTCGGCCATCGAAGTCTTCGACCCGGACCTCGAAGAGGTATCGACGCGAAAGCTCGAATTGCTCAACGACCTCCGCGATGCGTTGGACCGCGATGCCCTCGCGGTGCACTTCCAACCGAAGTCCGATATCGAGACGGAAACGATCGTCGGGGCTGAGGCGCTCGTACGTTGGATTCACCCGGTCCACGGCTTCGTCTCGCCTGAGGAATTCGTCGGGCTGGCCGAACACGCCGGTCTTGTCGGCCGTCTGACGGCGTTCGTGCTCGACGAATCGCTGAGGCAGTGTCGTCTCTGGCACGAACAGGGCCTGCCGATCCGGGTTTCGGTGAACCTCTCGGCGCGTTCGTTGCGCGATCCAGAGCTGGTGGACAGCGTCGCAAAGGCTTTGGAACGGGCGGGCGTCGACCCGAAGATGTTGACGCTCGAAGTGACCGAAACGGAGATCGTGAGCGACAGCATCGGCGCGATGCAGGTCCTCGCCGGACTTCGGGAGTTGGGCGTCAGCATCTCGATCGACGACTTCGGCACGGGCTACTCATCGCTTGCCTACCTCGCTCGACTACCAGCCGACGAAGTGAAGATCGACAAGTCCTTCGTGATCGGTCTGCCGAGCGACGAGGTGTCCCAAGCCATCGTGCGTGCGGTCGTGGAGCTCTGTGCTCGGGTCGGGATGCGTACCGTCGCCGAGGGAGTAGAAGATGCGGGGACACTCCACCTCCTGCATGAGCTCGGGGTGGAAACGGCCCAGGGCTACTACATCAGTCGTCCGATTCCCGCCGAGAGCTTTGCCATGTGGCTGTGGGAGCGTCGACGCGACGGCTTGCGGGTGGACTCCCAGGCGGTGCGACCGGTCCGTCGGCGCATCGTCGATGCCGCGGTGTTGGGCTCGAACGTTCGACCGTTTCCGCGCCGGTAAGCGCTCGTGACGACCACGGCGTTTGTCCCGGAGCGCTACGTGGCGTTTCGGTTCTCCTCGAAGACGGTCACCTGGGGTGATTCGTCGGTCACCGTGGAGTTCGGGTATCGCTTGGAGAGCGACGGCACCGTCGAGGCCCTGGCCTGCACGGAGCGATACGAGTTTCCGTACGAGGGAGAGGTCGATGATGACCGACGCGATGCGTTCGATCGCGTCACGAACCACCTGGGGCTGCTGGCCGGTCTGAGCTACTACAAGATGGCGGCACCACCGACGGTGTCAATCGACGTGGGCGTGTGGACGTCGGCCCAACTGGGGGCTCATCAGGAGATCCTGGCCAACGGCCTCGGGGAGTTCTGCTTCGTCAACGACATAGATCCCAATCTTCGACCGGCCTTCGTGGCGACGATGACCGAGCCCCGAGAGCCCGTGCCCCTTGTTCTGTCGGCGGGTCCCCTTGTTCCGGTGGGCGGAGGAAAGGACTCGTGCGTGTCGATCGAGGCCCTGCGCGCCGCTGATGCTTCGCCGACGCTCATCACCGTGAATCGCTACCCGGTGATTGCCGACGTGATCGCCGATGCGGAGTTGCCCGATGTGGCCGTTCGACGGTTCCTCGATCCGAGAATGCGAGAGTTCAACGAGGCCGGCGCCCTGAACGGGCACGTTCCGGCGACGGCGATCGTTTCGTTCGCCGTGGTCTGTGCGGCGGTGTTGCGTGGCCACGCGGCCGTGGTGATGTCGAACGAGCGGTCGGCGTCGGAAGGCAACGTTTCGTATCGAGGCTTCGAGATCAACCATCAGTGGTCGAAGAGCGCTGACGCGGAGGAAATCCTTCGTTCGCTTATCGAATCGGAAGTCTCCGGACTCGCCTATTTCTCCCTGCTGCGTCCGCTTTCGGAACTGGCGATCGCTCGGTCGTTCGCGGCAACCTGTCGGCGCTACCTTGACTCGTTCTCCTCGTGCAACGCGGCGTTTCGTCTTGACCCGGCTCGACGGGTGTCGCGATGGTGTGGGCAGTGCCCGAAGTGCCAGTTCGTGTATCTCGCGTTGGCCACATCGCTTTCGCGTGAGACGCTGGAGCAGGTTTGGGGTGCCGAGTTGTTGGCCACGTCGCCGCGTGAAGGCTTCCTCGCACTCCTGGGTTTGACCGAATGGAAGCCGTTCGAGTGTGTTGGAGAGAGCGGTGAGTGTCGTGTGGCGCTGGCCATCTTGACCGAGTCGTCGGAGTGGCGCTATCACCCCGTCGTGGCGGAGTTGGCGTCGGCGGTTCGTGAAGCCGGGAAGTGGCCGTCGATCGCTGAACGCTCGGCCGTGTTCGAAGCTCAGCCCGCTCCTGGGATACCAGAAACGTATGTGCACATGGTTCCGGTGAGCGAATGAGGTTCCGAGAGCTCTCCGGCAAACGGGTCCTCGTGTGGGGTTTTGGGGCGGAGGGCCAGGCGGCCCTCGACCTTCTGAGCCGCCACGCTTCTCCCCGATCGGTTGTCGTCGCCACCGACGAGCAGCCGTCGGCACCGCACACACCGTCTGGGGTCTCATGGCTCCAGATAGGCGACGTCGATTTCGACGCCGTGGACGTGGTGCTCAAATCGCCTGGTGTCAGCCCCCGCCATCGCGTGATGGAAGCCGAGATCGCGCCACGGTCCATTCCCGTCACGGGAGGTACGGCGCTGTGGTTCGCGGAAACGGAGGGGACGCGCACGATTGCGATCACGGGCAGCAAGGGCAAGAGCACAACCAGTTCGCTGACCGCACACTTCCTGGTCGGGATCGGGGTCGACGCTCGTCTGGCCGGCAACGTCGGTCGCGCCCTCCTCGATGTCCTTGCGGAACAACTCGACGGCACAGAGGACGTAGCCGAGTGGTATGTGCTCGAACTTTCGAGCTATCAGACAGCCGAGGTTCGGTACTCGCCAGAAGTCGGTGTGCTTACGGCCTTGTTCCCGGAGCACCTCGACTGGCACGGCAGCGTCGATCAGTACTACCGCGACAAATGCAACCTGTTCGCTCATCGGTCGGATATACAGGTCGCAGCGAACGCGGACAACGAATCGGTTGCGGCGCGATTGCCAGAGCTCCCGCACGTCACTGCGTATGGCGTCGACACCGGCATTCACGTTGTGGGCACTGTCGTTACCGACGTCGACGGTTCGACTCTTGTCGACCTCGCCCAGTCGAAACTCGTCGGGCGCCACAACGCACTCAACGTTTGCGGTGCGCTGACGGCGCTTCGACTTGCCGGGTTCGACCTGCAGGCTCACCGGTCCGCGCTTGCGGCCGCGCTGGCCTCGTTTCGGCCGCTGGCCCACCGGCTCGAACCAGTCGGCGAGCATCGAGGCCGGTTGGTCATCGACGACTCGCTATCGACCGCTCCGCAGGCCGCCGTTGCTGCGCTCGCCGCCTTCGACGATCGCCCGGTTGGCATCATCGTCGGGGGTCATGATCGCGGTCTCGATTACCAGCCGCTCGCCGACGCGCTCGCGGCTCGGACGGCGCCGACCTGGGTGTGCGGAGTTCCGTTGAGCGGCGAGCGGATCATTCCGCTGATCGAGTCGACGTTGGTCGCATGTGGCACGGACCGAAACCTCGTTCAGGTCGCGGGATTCGACGACTTCGATGCCGCGGTCCTGCACGCTGCTGCGGTCGTTCCTGAGGGTGGCGTGCTGTTGCTTTCACCGGCCGCGCCAAGCTTTGGGAAGTTCCGAAATTATGTCGAGCGAGGACAACACTTTCGGGCGCTCCTCGGGCTCTCGACCAGTGAAGCCACGTGACGTCGACCGCGAAGTCTTCGCCCCGCGCTCCGACGCCGTGGCTGCGGCGCGTCTATGACCTTTTGGGTAGCGCCCGATGGGCCCTCGCTGTTGGATTGACCGCAGCCTTTGCCGGCGCGGTCATCGTCGTGGTGACGCCCGAGATGACCCGACGAATCATTGATGGTTCGATCGTGGGCGACGACGGTCAGCTGAACAAGAGACTGTGGCTGTTGTTCGGCCTCGCCGTCATACGGAGTGTCTTCACGTTCATGCGCCGTACCTTTGTGGGAACGGTGTCGATCCAGTTCGAAACCAACGCGCGCTTAGCAGTGCATAACCGACTGCGTACGCTGGATCGCAACGCCCTCGATCGTTTTCCTCCCGGTCAAGTGGTGAGCCGTGCAAACGGTGACATTTCGAGCGTCGCTCAAGTCCTGTCATTCACCCCCTTCGTGCTCGCCAACGCGCTCCAGGTTGTTCTTTCCCTCGTAGCCATGGTTTTGCTGTCGTGGCGCTTGAGCAGCGTCGTGCTCGTGATGGTTCCGCTCATCATCGTGATCGCACGGCCCGCTCGTCGCCTCCAGTTCGCTGCGAGTCTCGACGTGCAACAGCGACAGGGAGCGTTGGCGGCCTTTGCCGACGAATGCATCAATGGTGTTCGCGTCATCAAGGGGTTCGGCCGCGAGCGTGACGTAACCGCACGGTTCGAGGGGCTGAGTCGAGAGCTGTATGGGTCGCGCCTGCGCAACGTGAGAATCGGCGCACGCGTCACGCCGCTGCTGCAACTCGTCCCGCAACTGGCGGTGGTCGTACTGCTTCTGTGGGGTGGTCGCCTCGCGATCGACGACGAACTCTCGGTGGGCACGTTCATCGCGTTTGCGACTTACCTGTCGCAGCTGGTGTCGCCGTTACGCACGGCAGCGATAATGTTCACGGTTCTGCAAACCGCTCGTGCGGGGGCAACGCGGGTTTTCGAGTTGCTCGACACGGAGCCCGATATCTCCGATCGCCCGGATGCGAAGCCGATGCCCGATGCGGCCCGTGATCCGCTGAACGTGAGCCCCCGAATCGACGTGCAGCATCTCCGCGTTCGTTTTGGTGACGCGGTCGTTTTGGACGACGTGTCGCTCACCATAGAACCGGGTGAGACGATCGCCTTGGTGGGCCGCAGCGGTTCCGGCAAGAGCACGTTGGCTCTGGCGCTGGCCCGCTTTGTCGACGCTGACCAGGGGTCGGTGCTTTTCGACGGAATTGATATGCGGACGTATTCTCTTGAATCAGTGAGGACGAACGTCGGCTTGGTCTTCGACGACTCGTTCCTGTTCTCCCGGTCCGTGCGTGACAACATCACCGTCGGACGCCCCGACGCCACCGACGAACAAGTCCGACTCGCTGCCCGGATGGCTGCTGCGGAGCAATTCGTCGACGATCTCCCCGATGGCTTCGACACCGTGGTCGGAGAACAGGGCCTCACCCTTTCGGGAGGCCAACGACAGCGATTGTCCCTAGCCCGGGCCCTACTGGTGGACCCGCCGATTCTGGTGCTCGACGACGCCACGAGTGCACTCGATGTCATGACCGAGGCGTTGGTGCACGAACATCTCCATCAACTTCGTCGGGGACGAACGACAGTTCTTGTCGCCCAGCGGCGTTCGTCGTTGGCGATGGTCGATCGAGTGGTGTTTCTCGAGGCAGGGCGAGTCATCGACATCGGGACCCCCGCGGAACTCGAGGCGCGCTGCAGTGCCTACGTGTCGCTTCTCGAGGAGCACCATCCTTCGCCCGACGACGAGCTTCCCGGATTGGTCAGCCACCCTGCGCCGTTTGCGCTGCCGACGACTCCTCCTCGCCCGGGTTTCGGCGGTGGCGGCGGAGGCATCGGCACCGGAGGAGGCGGCGGATTTGCGATGGGAGCGGGCTCTACTCTGGCGGAGGCACTCGCCGGAAACACCGCGATGTTGCCGGTCGTTCGCGACCTCCCTCCTGAATCGGCAGACACTGCGGTGAACTATGCCCTTCGCGAGCGTGGCCACTGGTCGATCTGGGGTTCGCTTCGGCGGCAACGTTGGTTGCTCGTGGCCGCTGGGCTCCTACTCCTTGGCGAGTCGAGTACGTCGGTCATCAGCCCGGCCTTCGTGAAGCGCGGCCTGCAAGACGGAGTTCTCAGGTCCGATCGAGCGTCGCTCGATCGAAGCGTCCTGCTGTTCGGTGTCGCGTTGCTCGGTGCACTTATCATCGCGTACTGCTCAGCCCTTGTCATCGGACTGATCGGCGAGCGGATGCTGTACCGGTTGCGATTGCGGGTGTTCGCGCATCTGCAAAACCTGGGACTCGATTTCTACGAGCGCGAACTGAGCGGGCGTCTGCTTACTCGTGTCACGAGCGACGTTGATGCCCTCGGCAACGTCTTGCAACAGGGTGTCGTGAGTCTTATCGTCAACGTGGTGACCTTCGCCGTGCTTTCGGCGTTCCTGTTGCAGGCGAACCTCCGGCTAGGCGTGTTGATCATCCTCACGTTTCCGCCCCTGATCCTTGCCACGCTTCGCTTCCGGACGGTATCAGCGAAAGCGTATGAGCACGTCCGTGACCGAGTTGCCGTGGTGAACGCTGAACTCGCCGAAACCTTCGGAGGAGTGCGGGTCGTGCAGTCGCTGGGTGGTCGCGATCGCTCGGGTGAGAGGTTCTTCAATGCCGTGGCGCGCCACCGAGAGGCTCGGATCATCGCGCAACGCCAAACGTCGTTGTATTTCCCGTTCGTGGAGTTCGTCGCCGCTGCGGCCTCGATCATCGTGCTGTGGGCGGGCGCGGGGCTCGTACGGAACAACTCCCTAGATGTAGGTGCACTTACTGCATTCCTGTTGTCGGTGACGCTGCTCTTCGGGCCGATCCAACAGCTGTCCGTTGTACTCGACACGTGGCAGCAGGCCGGAGCTGCACTTGCCAAGCTTCGGTCCTTGTTTGCGCAAGAACCAAGCGTCGAGGACACGGCGCAGACACGTTCTGTCACCGACGCTGATCGGCAAACGGGATCCCCCTCATTGGAGTTTCGCGACGTCAGTTTCCGATATCGCGGAGCGCCACGAGATGCGATCGAACACATCAACCTCGTCGTGTCCCCCGGCGAGAGCGTCGCCCTCGTCGGGTCGACCGGCGCCGGTAAGTCCACGGTCCTGAAGTTGATCCCTCGCCTCTATGACCCGACCGGCGGTCAGGTTCTCGTCGATGGCGTCGATCTGCGAACCATCCCGATCCACCTCTGGCGTCGCCGTATCGGCATCGTGGTTCAAGAGGGCGTCCTGTTTTCGGGAACGATCGCCGAAAACGTCGCCTTTGCTGCGCCGAACGCAACTCGTGGCGAAATCGAAGATGCGCTGCGGCTCGTGGGTGCAACATCGTTGCTCGAATCTTCGGAGGGGATCGATACCCGCGTGGCTCGCGGTGGATCATCACTGTCGGCAGGTCAGCGTCAACTCGTCGCCCTCGCTCGAGCCGCGCTCGTGCAGCCCGACGTATTGCTGTTGGACGAGGCGACCGCGAATCTCGACCTCGAGACAGAGGCTCAGGTGCAACGCGCGATGGGCGTGTTGGCCTCGAATCGCACGACGATCATCATTGCCCATCGGCTCGAAACCGCACGACGTGCCGATCGGATCGTGGTGATCGAGGGAGGACGAATCGTGCAACAGGGCTCTCACGAGCAACTTCTGCTCACGGGTGGGAGATATGCCGATCTTTGGCACGCGTCGAAGTCGCACGCCAACTGACTATTGAGCGGAGATTCCCTTGTTGGTCACCCACCGTTGCTACGCTCACAACGCCATGGAAACCGCTTCGACCGTTACTCGCGTGTTGCGATCGTTCGCGTTCTTGGACATTTCGGGCTTCACATCGTTCACGGAGTTGCAGGGCGACGCGGCATCGGTCAACGCCCTCGCGGATTTTCGACTGGTCGTCCGTGATGTGTCGAGTCACCTCGGTGTTCGTGTGGCCAAGTGGCTCGGTGACGGAGCGATGTTCGTTGGTGTCGAAACAGAGCCGCTGATCGCTGCGTTGCTCGAGATCGAGAACCGACTCCGCAGAAACGGGTTTCCGCTCGCCCTTCGTGCCGGGATCACGGTGGGAGAGGTGATCCTCTTCGAGGGCGACGACTACATCGGAACGCCGGTCAACCTGGCGAGTCGGTTGTGCAGCGAGGCGGGACCGGGTCAGATCTTCGTCACCCGCCCCGTCGCCGCGTCGGCGCCCGACGGGGTGTCCCATGTCGAAATCGGGGCACTTGAGGTACGCGGCATCGCGGAGCCCGTCGACATCGTCGCGCTGTCGGCAACCGCAGGTTTCCTGCCGACCCACTGATTTCGCGAGTTGCTACTGAGGTTCGGTGTGCTCTCGAGTTCGTAGGCCGACGTTGATCTCCAACTGTTCGAGCATCTGGGCCAACTGCTTCTTCGCCTGGGGGACGTCGTGTCCCGCACCCGGAGCGAAGAACGACTGGACTTCGGCGGCCAGTTCCGGAGAAGAGAGCGTCGCGGCGCTCGCGAACATCCGCGGAATCGAGTTGTCGGGGAAGAGTTTGACGAGTTCGGCCCAGTTGTCTCGCACATACGCCCAGGCGTGCGATCCAGAAAATCGCGAACTCATCATGAGGTTTATCGAGTACGGGGCATCTTGGGTCTTGACGCTCGGACCCGTCATGAGATCGAGTGTCTGGAGCACCAGCGGCTCCGACGGAAACATACCAAGCGCACTTAGTAAACGAACGCTGCGTTGCGGGGAGCTCGCTTTGGATCGTGCATCATGAATCCTCCTCCACAATCCCTCATCGCCGTGATGGGCCTGAATCGCCAGGACCGATGCGCCGACGTCGGCAGGAAGTTGTGAGGTTTCGGCAAGTACATCGTCGATTCGTTCCGCCGCCGCAGCAACGACCGTCGGATCGTTTGCCAGCGTGCCAAGCGTGGTGAGGACGAGCCCCCGGAGCTGACCGGTGAGGTCCGGTTCCCCGTCTTGCGCCGCCCACCCCAACTCCGAGGCCATGGGCTGGAGTGTCGCGCCGACACGACTACGGAGCTTCGCCAAACGTGCGTCGTCGAAGACGAGCGAAAGTGCTTTCCAACCCGCCATCACCGCTCGCCAAACGCTGATGTCGCGTTCGGCCCGAAGTGAATCAGTCAACTCGAGGAACTGCTCTGCGGTGGCCGAACCCTGCATCACCGCGGCCCAGAGATTGGACACGGTGAGAAAGCGCTCGATGGGGGCCAGCGAGGGAAACGCTCGTCGGACCTCGACAAGGAGCATCGGGTCATACGAGGTGCGATAGAACCCGTGACCACCGGAGTTCGCGACAACCAACGTCGTTCCAGTCGGCACAGGGACGGTCTTCGACGGCGAATCGAGGAGCAGCTTGTGTTCGGCCCTGGCCCCGGTCGCGTCTTCGGTTCGAAACAGCAGGGGAACGGACCACAGGCGAGCGGTGTCGTCGGTGGAAGGGAGATACGTGAATCGACTCTGGGTGAAGGTGGCTGTGGAGGCAGCGGAGTCGAGCGACACGTTGATGATCGGATAGCCGCCCTGAAAGATCCACGAGTCCATAAGTGTTCGTACGGGTTGGCCCGTGACATGCTCGAGGGCATCGAAGAGATCGGTGGTTTCGGTGTTTTGGAAGCGGTGCTTTTCCAGGTAGTAGCGCACGCCGTCTCGGAACTCTGTTTCGCCGAGAAACTGCTCCAGCTGCCGAATCACCGACGCGCCCTTTTCATAGGTGAGCACATCAAACATTCCTTCGGCGTCGGAAGGAGAGACAACTTCGAACTCGATGGGCCGCGTGTTGTGGAGCCCATCCACACTCGCCGCTGCTTCACGTTCGATGGAAAACGTGGTCCACTTCTCCCACTCCGGTCGAAATGCGGCAGTACACGACGTCTCGGCAAACGTTGCGAACGCCTCGTTGAGCCAAATGCCGTTCCACCATGACATCGTGACGAGATCGCCGAACCACATGTGTGCAATCTCGTGGGCGACCACGGCGGCGATGTTCTCGAGATCCTGCCTCGTAGCCGTCTCGGGGTCGGCGAGGAGCAGCGTCTCGCGGAAGGTCACCGCTCCCAGATTCTCCATTGCGCCGAACGCAAAGTCTGGAGTTGCGATCAGGTCGAGTTTGGTTCCCGGATAGGCGATCCCGTACCAGTCCTGGAAGTAGCGCAAGGCAAACGCGGCCGCCTCGATTCCGAAGGCGGTCAGCTTTTCCTGGCCGGGTCGAGAAATGATTCGTACCGGAATTCCGTCGACGTCGACTGGATCAGTGGCGACGAGTTCCCCCACGACGAAGGCAACAAGGTATGTAGACATACGGGGAGTGTCGGCGAAGCGAACCACGTTGCGCCCCGTCGCCGTGACCGTGCGGCCGACCTCGGACATGTTGGAAACGGCCAGCAGTCCATCGTCGACGATCAGGGTGATGCCGAACACCGCCTTGAAATCAGGCTCGTCCCAGCATGGAAACACCCGGCGGGCGTCGGTCGACTGAAGCTGCGACGTTGCGATGACCTTCTGGCTGCCGTCCGCTGCGGTATAGGTACTGGCGTAAAAACCTCGCAGCTTGTCGTTCAAGATGCCCGAGAACTCGATGTGCATCTTCGCGTCGCCAGCGGCGATCGGTCGTTCGAAAACGAACACCACGCGTTCGCGGGCCTCGTCGAACGTTGTCGAGGCGGCGTCGTTGCGGACACCGTCGGCCCCAACGATCCATGTTCCTCGGATCGTGATTTCCTTGGCGTTGAGTTCGATCCGTCGAGTCGGTTCGGTAACCGTGATGTTGATCGTCACAGAACCAACAAAGTCACGCTGCGCGATGTTCGGCGCGAGGGTTATGTCGTAACGCTCGGGAAGAACAGTGCGATCGAGGCGGTAGTCGTTCGGGTTCGTTTGCGGAGCGATCGTGTCAGCCATCGTCGTAGAGCGTAGAGCCATACGGCCTATTTGGCTTCGACCACGCAAAGAGGTCTTTCCTTCGTCCATGTTGTTCACCTATTGTGGTCAAACGTGACGAACCATTCAGTACGCGGTGTCGTGGCCATCGGCCACGCAATTGTTGATGTTCTGGCCGAATCGACCGACGAATTCCTGAACATGCACTCGCTGGTCAAAGGTTCGATGGAATTGGTCGACGAAGCCCGGGCGGTGCCCCTCTACGAACGAATGGCCGAAGCAACCGGTGGGTCCTTCGTGATCCAGTCGGGCGGTTCTGCGGCCAATACAGCGGTCGTCGCGTCCGTGCTCGGTGCTCCGACCACGTTCGTCGGAAAGGTTCGCGACGATGAACTCGGCCAGGAGTTCGACCGTGACCTCGGCGCCGTTGGTGTGTCGTTCCCTACGGCAAAATCAGTCGGCGACGGACCGGCGACCGGACGGTGCCTCATCAACGTCACCCCCGATGCTGAACGTACTATGTGTACGTTCCTTGGTGCCGCTCGCGGCATCCGGGTTCCCGACATCGACGAGTCCGTGCTCGCGAACGCCGCGGCGACCTACGTCGAGGGCTATCTCTGGGACGAGCCGCTCGCCCATGAGGCTCTGCTCCTGGCCATAAACATGGTCCGTAACGCTGGCCGCAAGTTTTCCTTCACCCTGTCCGACTCGTTCCTCATCGACCGGTTTCGCTCGGAGTTTCTCGAGCTGATTCCCTCCAGCATCGACATCTTGTTCGCAAACGAGCAAGAGATTTGTTCGCTGTTCGAAACGTCGGATCTGGACAAGGCGATCGAACTCATCGGCGGCCTGTGCCCGATCGCCACCGTGACCCGCGGCGCACACGGATCAGTGGTGATCGCCGACGGCAACGTCATAGAATCGAAGGCGTGTGACGTCGCAAAGGTGGTCGACACGACTGGCGCGGGCGACGCCTACGCCGGCGGATTCCTCTACGGGTACAGCGAAGGTCTCTCGCTTGCTCGCTGCGCCGATATCGGAAACATTGCCGCAGCCGAGGTCATCTCACGTCTGGGAGCGCGCCCGACCGCAGGATTGGTGACCGCCGTACACGGCTGAGTCGAACACGATTGCCGCACGAGTGTGGGTGCGCCGCGCGCACACCCTCCACTCGTGCTCGATTCGAACGTCGTTACAGCGAGGCCGCGCTCACTGCGAGGCGGTACTCATTGCGGGGCCGGACTCAGCGTGGGCGAGTACTTACTGCGAGGCGGTACTCAGCGTCGTCAGGACATCGGCTGCGTGTTGGCCCACGTCGGTGACGTCGTAGACCGCTGCGATGATTCCCTTTGGGTCGATCAGGTAGGAGTGACGTTCGGGAAAGTTTGCGAACTTATGATCTGGGTCGCGCACAACTTGATACGCCGCACCCACGCTCTTGTCGACGTCGGACAACAGGGGGTAGGTAAAGCCCTGGGCTTCCTTGAACTCCTTGTTCTCCTGGGTGGTATCGAAGGATGCTCCGAAGACTCGACAGTCGGCAGCGTCGAAGTCTTTGGCTCTGTCACGCAGAGCCTGTCCTTGAATCGTTCAACCAGGTGTGGACGCCTTCGGGTACCACCAGAGCAATACCCAGTGGCCGGCCTGGTCGGCCAAGGTCACGGGGTTGCCATCCTGGTCAGGTAGGGAGAAGGCGGGTGCGGGAGTACCAACAGCGAGCACGGCCGATCCTTTCGTCGTTGACGGCGGCTGCCGTCGAATGCCACCGTAGCGGCTCCCGGCACGCTGCTGCTCTACAGGTACGAGTACATCAATTGCTGGTAGAGATCCCAGCCGACCTTCTTACGCTCGTGCCACTTGACCACGTTCCATGCGTCCCACGGATACCCCGACGTCGTCACGACGCCGCCATCGGATACCGCGAGGGCCACACCAACACGTTCAATCGGTGCCGCCTTCATTTTGCCGTCGGGCTGCGGCCGAAGCACGAGCTTGCTCGACGGATCGCTCAGCCCGATCATCCCCCAGGGGATCCGCATCTCCAGGACCGATCCCGCGCCGTTGATGACATTGCGGTCGTCGAAATCCGGTCGGGTCGGATCGTTCGGCCCCCAACGCAAATCACCATAGGGAATCGTGTCGAGCGGAAACTCTTCACCGGTCGACTCGATGGTGAGCGGTTTGCTCACGACCTGGGCTGGATTGCTCCATGCGCCACTTCCCGGCACCAGATCGCTCGCCACGACCGGCATGTATTTCTTGGCGACGCCCATTTCGAGGGGAAGCGGATCCATCCACGTGGCGATACGTAACTTGGCGGTGTTCCCCGGTCCGACGAGTAGAGCGACGTCGGCCTCCGGCAAGACGCCCGGTCGCCCGGGCAGCCCCCCGTTGCCTTCGGGGTGCAGGTCGAGGCCCAGGCCGATCTCTTGGCCGGTCCAGGCGAAGTCCTTCGCGAATTTGACCCGTAGGTAGAGCGACTCTTCGTCGTGCGTCGTGCGCACCTCGGTGATAGGCCCGGAGGCCTTCGCGATGACCTTGCTCTGCTTGTCGGTCCATTCGTTGTCGTTGCCGTCGAGAACGACCTTTTGTGTCTCGCCTGCCTCCATCGCAATGACGCCGAAGTGTTCCTCATTGGTGAGCGGGTTTCGCCACATGGCACGCCGATCCTTGGGCAGCTCGTGCTCGACGCTGTTCCACGTGAACTGAACCATTCGTCGGTCCATTCGAAGATGACGGCCCCGGCATATCCCCCGTCATGAATTGCCTTCATCATGGAGACGTTGTTCGCGGCAGATTGCCGCTCGTGATGTCCACCCTGATCTCGACCGTCGGGTCCCCGGTGCGCGAGTCCGATGCTGGTTGGCTGGCCGAACTCGGTGATCATGATCGCCTGATCACCATGATATGTGCGCAGATCTTGTAGGTACGCGGCGTATTGGTCGGATCGACCGTCGGGGGTGCGATAGTCGATGTAGGACTTCTGGAAACGCAGACCGTCGGGGTAATAGGGGTAGGCGTGATACGACGCAAAGAAGCCACCGGGCCACGCCGGCGTCGCAGAGAAACGTGTTGGGTCGATCGAGACCAAATCCTCGGTGTGGAAGGGCTCTTCGGGGTGCTTGACGGGGTCGGTCGACACCCAATTCGTGAACGTCATCGGACGACTCCACCCGCGTGCAACTTCGAGGGAGGCCACGAGGTCCATACCCGCCGCGATCCAGTGCTCGGCCGGGCTCGACCCTTCTTTCGTCGTGATGTACTTCCCGACGTAATGGGGCATTGCCTTGTTCTTCTCGTTCGTTTGCTCAACGAGATCCGGGTCCCATTCGACGCCGATCGACCACCCGATCATCCACGGGGATATATCGCTGGTGTACGTACCACTTGCGTGGCTGCGTCGTTGCGGTCGTACGAGGTTGCCGTGCACGGCTCCAACGGCGTCGGTAAGTTCATGGCGAAACTCGGTGACAACTTCACCGTCCCAAATGTTTGTACTTCGTACATGCGGTCTTCAGGGACCCAGACGCCGTGAAGCACGAACAACGGCTGTTTCGGGTTTTTCAGGTTGTAGGCGCGGAACGCGTCATAGAAGCGCGGAGGGAGAATCGTACAGACACGTAGGATCGTCGATCCCATCTGACCTATCTGTACGAACCAGCGGTCGTAGTCCTCGCGAGTCGGGGCCAGCTCGCCGGGCGACGTCGCCGGCACAGTTGCGCCGAGGTTTACGCCGGCCCAGAAGTGGGGCTTCATTCCGGAGGGTGTTGCCACGCGGACGCCGCGCCCGATCACCTGTCCGGTCAGCTTGAGCCCGTCGACCACGAGCGGCTGGGGTGCTTCGCCACCGAACGCCGGTGGCCTCGGTGGACTGTTCGGATCTTCGAGGGCCAGCTTTTGTGCCGTCACCGGCTTCTTGGCCTTGACCTTTGCGGCCTTGGTGCGCGTGGCGGCTGGGCGACGAAACCGAGCAAAACGGTCGCGACGGCGATGCCGCCGACGAGTCGTCGGCGACGGGGAGCGCCAAGTGATCGCATGATCTCGTCCATCGGCCACCGGCCGATTCACCTGAAGGGGCCCGCCGGCCCTTTCGCACACCCGACCGACCCCGGGTCCGCGCCAGTCCGGTCCGCGCCAGTCCGGGCCGCGCCAGTCCGGTTCCGCCTCCGTTGCCCTTTCCATTCAACGGCGAGTTGCAGGGTCGACGGCAACTTGTTGGTGGGGCGAACTTGCCGCCAACCCTGCAACTCGCCATAGAGTGGGGCTGGGTCACACGTGGGTCACACCTGGGTGCGACCGCGGGCCAAGATTGCGGCGCGGCGCGCTTCCACGGCGCCGGGCTCGAATGTCCGCATGATCCAGTCGCGGCTCACTCGTGCCTCGTGGATCTCCCCGTCGCCCACCGTCATGCGGTGGATGTCGCGGTAGCTGCGCAAGAGTTCTCGAACCGCAGCTGCGGAGTTGGCGACGATGTCCGACGCCAGTTTGCGAGTCGTGGGGAGCAGTTCCTCATGGGCCACGACGTGGTTCACGAGGCCGAGCTGATGGGCCTCGTGGGCCGAAATGAAGTTCCCGGTCAGACTCATCTCGATCGAACGTCGAAGCCCGATGGCCTGGGGGAGCAGCACGCTCAGACCCCAACCGGGGAGCACTCCGACTCGGGTATGGGTGTCGCCGAAGCTGGCCCGCTCGCTGGCGATGAGAAAGTCACAGGCAAGGGCAAGCTCGAAGCCGCCCGTGATCGCCACCCCGTTGACTGCGCCGATCACGGGCTTGGTCGTCGGCTCCCACGGGTGTCGCACAACGACGGGATCCTTCGGATCCGCCTTGGCCTGCACGTTGATGTTTCCTCCCGATGAACCGAGCTCTTTCAAGTCGACGCCTGCGCAAAACGCCGGATCTGCGCCCGTCACGATGATCACGTCGACGTCGGCGTCGGACTCGGCACGGGCCACCGATGAGCGCAGAACCCGTGAGAGCGCAGTGGAAAGAGCGTTGCGGGCCGCAGGACGATTCATGGTGAGCGTGGCGATTCGATCGGCGACGTCGTACAACACGAGATCGGCGTTGTCATGGTTCGCAATCGATGGAGTTGTCTCGGTGGCCATGCGTCACCTTACCGAGTGCGCCTTGTCGCTTCACAGCCGGGTCCGGTGCGTGAACAGGGCATGCCCGAGGGCGGCTACACTGTCACCCCTATGTCGAAGCGCACCCAGAAGAAGCGCAACCGCGCTCGTAAGAAGAAAGCCAACCACGGGAAGAAGCCGAACTGCGGTCGAGGCTAACCCGCCCGCCTGCGGCGAACTTCTTCGTGAGGTGCTGGTGAAACGAGGGTCGGCTCTGCCGACCCTTTTTCGCGCCCGCCGACCCGTCGAAGCGGCGTGGTCGGACTTGGGGCCACGAACTTGATTCGCTACCATCGCCACGCGTTACCCGCCGGCGCTCGTAGCGTCGGCGAAAGGACAACTTGGGGAAACAACGTCTTGAGGAGGAAGTCATGGCCAACCGTCATCGGCCGGCGGAATTGAGCGCACCATGAGTTCCCTCGTGTCAGTGCGCGTCGCAGATTCGGCGTCGACGTGGGAGCGTCTCGGATTCGTCGTCGACGCTGACGGTGCGGTGGTCATTAGCGGTGTCCGGTTTCGGTTCGAAACCGATGACGGTGAGCACGGACCTGGCACGGGAGCGGGGAAGGGCCTCACCGGATGGACGCTTCATGACCCCGCCGGCGTGTTGCCCGACAACATCGACGGCATCTCGACGACGACGGTAGCCACGCACGATCCGGTCGCAGTGCACGCGACGAACGGGTCACACCCGAACGGTGTCACCGGGATTGATCACCTGGTGCTTCGCACCCCCAACCTGGAGCGAACCATCGCCACCTTCGAGCGCCTCGGGTTTCCCTGTCGACGTCGGCGCGACGCACACACCCAGGGATCGACGGTCACCCAGCAGGCCTTCTTCTGGTTGGGTTCACCCGACGACCCCAATGATCGCGTTGTGCTCGAAGTTGTCGGAACCTCTGTCGTTGACCCCGACGAGAGCGACGCACCATCGTCGTTCTTTGGGATCGCGCTGGTGTGCGACGATCTCGACGCGACCGCCGCGTTCTTCGGCGACCTCGTAAAGTCGCCGATCGACGCCGTGCAGCGCGGTCGACGCATCACGGCCATCTCCGCTCGGGGTGGCTCCACCGTACCGATTGCGTTGATGACACCCCACGTGAAGTAACCAGCGATCGACGACGACCCGTCGGAAACGAGCTGGCCCGGGCCGTCGTCTTTCGCCAACTAACCTGGTGCCCCTTATGGAACGCTTCGGGTTCGTCGGACTCCCCAATGCTGGGAAGTCCTCGCTGTTCAATGCTCTCGCCGGTGGAGGTGCCCTCGCGGCCCCGTACCCGTTCGCGACCAAGGAGCCGAACATCGGACGAGCCAAGGTCCCCGACCCCCGTTTGCTCCTTCTCGCGGAGATGTCGAAGACGAAGACGATCGTGCACGCCACCAGTGAGTTTGTCGACATCGGCGGTCTGGTGGAGGGCGCGAGCAAAGGTGAAGGACTCGGCAACAAGTTCCTGGCCAACATCCGCGAAGTGGATGCGATCGTGTTCGTGCTTCGTGCGTTCAGCAAGGGCGCAACCGGCGACGATGTGCCCGGGCCACAGGATCCGATCGAGCACCTCACGGTGGTCGAGATCGAGCTGGCACTGGCGGATCTCCAGAGCGTCGAGACGCAGCTGACGAAGCGCGCTCGCGCGTCGAAGCTCGACAAGACGCTGCTCCCCGGCGTGGCAGCACTCGAGAAGGTCCAGCCGATCCTTGCCGAGGGGACCCCGCTCTATCGAGCGAACCTGACCGCCGACGACAAGGCGCTGTTGAAGGAGTACTTCCTGCTCACGAACAAGCCAGTGCTCTGCGTCGTGAACATTTCCGACGACGATCTCGATCGCGTTGGCGAAATCACCAAGCCGGTCGAGGACCTCATGGCCGGACACGCAGAGGTCCTCGGCATGTGTGTGCAGCTTGAGGCGGAAGCAGCGATGCTCGACGACGACGGGAGACTCGAGATGCTCGACGGCTTCGGCCTCGGCGAGGGTGCGCTTCCGCGTGTCATGACGTCGGCGTACAAGATGTTGGGGCGTCGGACGTTCTTGACGACCGGGGAGAAGGAGACGCGAGCCTGGACCTTTCGCGCCGGAGCCAAGGCGCCGGAATGCGCCGGTGAAATCCACTCCGACATCCAGCGCGGTTTTATCAAGGTCGAGACGATCCAGTGGGACGTCCTGTTGGAGCACGGATCCTGGTCGAAGGTGCGTGACGTCGGCAAGTTGCGACTCGAAGGCAAGGACTACGAGATGCAAGACGGCGATGTTGTGGACTTCAAGTTCAACGTCTCCAAGTAGCTTGCGGAGATACCGGTCCCAGCCGAGTCGTTACGACGGGTCTGACGTGTCGTCCATGAGAACACTGCTCGTCGATGGCGTGTATCGGGGCAGCTGCGCAATAGCCCGCACGTTCTCGAGTCGTCGACGTGGACTGTTGGGCCGATCCGTCCTCGACGGTTCGCTGCTGCTGGAGCCGTGTCGCAACGTCCATACGATCGGGATGAAGTTGGCGATCGATGTTGCGTATCTGAAACCTATGGACGCACCGGAACAGTACCTAGTCATACGTACGCGTATGATGTCGCCCGGAAGATTGGACCGCCCAGTCATGCGCAGCCGTGCGGTGCTCGAATCTCGTGCGGGCGCCTTCAACTCGTGGGGCTTGGCAGTCGGCTCCAAGGTTGTGGTGACGGCATGAGTCCGACGGGGTGCTTGATTCTGGTGCCAACGCCGATCGGCAACCTCGGTGACCTCAGTGCCCGCGCCATCGAGGTGCTGACATCGGCCGACGTGATCGCATGCGAAGACACGCGACACACCCGTAAACTCCTAAGTTCACAGAACATATCGGGGAAACGGCTGCTCGCCGTCCACGAGCACAACGAGGTCCAGGCGGCGGTTGGGCTCGTGAAGCTCGCCGAGGATGGGAATAGGGTTGCACTGGTGACCGACGCCGGTACGCCGGCGATCTCGGATCCCGGTGCCGCTGTCGTGCGGGCGTTTGTCGAAGCGTCGCTGCCCGTAGAGTGCCTGCCCGGCCCGGCGGCATTTGTGGTTGCTCTGGCCGTAAGTGGACTTCCTACCGAACGTTTCGTTTTCGAAGGATTCCTCCCGGTGAAGGGTCCGGGACGATCGCGTCGAATCGAAACGATCGCCGAGGAAGAACGGACCATCGTGCTCTACGAGGCGCCGCATCGGGTCCTGCGTCTTCTCGAGGACCTCGCTGGCGCGTGCGGGGCGCAGCGTCGGGTTGCGGTGAGCCGTGAGCTCACGAAACGATTTGAAACGACGCTCCGGCTGAGCCTTGGCGAGGCGATCGAAGCGTTGACCGAAACCGAACCGCGTGGCGAATATGTCGTCGTGTTGGGTGGAAAGGTGGCGGACGCGCGGCCAGTCCACGACGACGCGTCGATCCTTGCGCGACTCAACGACCTCCGAGCGAGCGGTATGCGAACACGTGATGCAGTCGATGCAGTCGCTGCCGAGCTTGGTGTGCCGCGCCGACAGGTGTACTCACTGGCCGTGGGTTCAGCGTCGCTCGGCGAGTCGTAGCCCGCGCCCTATCCGATGCGCGCCCTATCCGATGTGCGCGTATGCGATGCGTGCCCTATGCGATGCGCGCTCTATCCGATGCTGGGCGGGTTGATCTTGCGGTGTTCGCGGGCGTCGAGGTAGAGGCGTTTCGCCGAACCTTGTGCAGCGAGACAGACGAACGAGGCCGTCACGAGGAGGAGGATCATCGCGAGCGTGGCAGCCGTCTGGGGCGACAGTAGAACCACCTGATTGTCGTTGAGTTCCATATACGTCGTGAAGGTTCGATACGCGCAGAACCCGAAAATGAGTGGCGGTATGAGCATCATCAGGCGTGCGCCGACATCCCATTTGGAGAGCAGATCGACGAGGACCAACGCGGCTGCGGCGCCGCCGAACGCGATGAGGACGCTCATGCGGGCGCTCTCGGAGAGTTGATCTGATTTCAAGGTGAAGTAGAAGGCGATCCCGGCGAAGGCCGACGCCAGCGACCGGCACCAACGGCGGGCCATCTCGACCTTGGCCTGCTGCTTCCACGTGCCCTTGCCGGGCTGAGCGACGTGGGCAGTGACCTTCAGGGCGGAAATCGTTGCTCCTGTCGGGCTGGTTGCGAAATCGACGGCATCGCCGACCAGTGCAACGCCGTTGAGGCTCAGCTGGAATCGCTCGCCGTCGCGCGTCGAGGCCAGATAGACGAACAGCTCGTCGGAGACCGACACGCCGATGTGCACGCCTTCGGTACGCAGTTCGTTGACGTTGTGCAACTGGAACGTGCGGTCCTCGAAAGAGATGTAGATCTCGTCGTAGCTGAAGCTCCACGTGGCGCGTCCGACAACGCTGTTGTCTCGGCTATCTCGAAAATCTTGTGTTGGCATGGGCGTCTCCTGAATCCCAGAATCGACCTCGTCGGGCAATCACTTGAGGAGTGAAGCGACGTTCAGTGACAGAAGGGTCGAATGACCTATTGGTTGCGGATCTATGAGGCTGGCGATGGCTAAGCGATGAGTCGGGCTACGAGTCCAGCGAGGAGTCGGCGACGTCTGAGGCCAGGGCCCGGTGGCAGTCGTTGCAGACGAGTTTGCTGCGGAACATCCCAAGTTCGATGGTGGATTCACAGAACACGCACCCTTGGGAGAGCTTTCGCAACAGCAGCCCGTCGCCCTCGATGGTCATGTCGAGGAGGTCGCCTTCGCGTATGCCGAAAACCTTCCGAAATTCGGCCGGAATCACGACCCGACCGAGATGATCGATCTTGCGAGCGACGCCCTGGGCACCCTCGTTCGAAAAAGGTTCATCCTTGGCACGCGTCACGCACCTAACGTAGAGGAGTTGACGAGTGCGTCGTCAACACTTCAACAACACTTCCAACAACACTTCATTCGCGCGGTGCACGTCCCCATTCGGACGGCATCGCATTCTCGTTAGGACACTTCATGGGCCGGCTCTACATCACCACGCCGATCTACTACGTCAATGCGATTCCGCATGTCGGACACACCTACACCACGGTCAATTGCGACGCGATCGCTCGCTGGCATCGCCTGGCTGGCGACGAGGTGTACTTCCTGACGGGAACCGATGAACATGGCCTGAAGATTCAGCGTGCGGCGGCGGAAAAGGGGGTGACGCCGCAGGAGTGGGCCGATGAGATATCCGAGCAGTTCCGCGTCGCCTTCGAACTGATGAACATTTCGAACGACGATTTCATCCGGACCACCGAGCCGCGCCACGCGGTGACCGTGCAATGGCTCCTGCAAAAGGTCTACGACAACGGTTTCATCGAGAAGGGCACCTACGAGGGGCTCTACTGCGTGGGCTGCGAGGCGTATTACACGCCTGAGGACCTGGTGCCCGGCCGCGACGGGGAACTGGGCGACGACGGCAAGCCGAACTGCTGTCCGATCCATCGTCGGCCTGTCGAGATGGTGGTGGAGGAGAACTACTTCTTCAAGCTGTCGGCTTTCGGCGACCGACTGATCGAGTGGCTCGATGCGACGCCTGATGCTGTCGTGCCGCAGGGCAAGCGCAACGAGGTGCTTGGTTTCATAAAGGGCGGGCTCCAGGATTTCTCGATTTCACGGACGTCGCTCACCTGGGGCATTCCGCTGCCGTGGGATCCGGCCCACGTCACCTACGTGTGGTTCGACGCGCTCACGAACTATGTGACGGCGCTCGGACTCGGTCAGGGATCCGACGACGATCGATTCAGCACGTGGTGGCCTGCTGTTCGTCACATGGTCGGCAAAGACATCCTTCGGTTCCACTGTGTCTATTGGCCGGCAATGCTGATGGCTGCGGGTTTGGAGCCACCGAAGGTTCTCGTGCACGGCTTCTTGCTGATCGGTGGCGAGAAGCTCTCGAAGACGGGTTTCGCGCAGATCTATCCGGCTGATCTCGTGTCCGAGTTCGGCGTCGACGCTGTTCGTTATCACCTCCTGCGCGAGGTTCCCCTCGGCAACGACGGTGAGTTCTCGCACGAGGGGGTGGTGAGCCGTTTCAACTCTGACCTGGCGAACAACTTCGGCAACCTTGCTGCTCGTGTAGCGACGGTCGTTGCGAAGAAGTGCGACGGGATCGGTCCTGCGCCCTCGCCCACGTCGACGTTGGCGTCGGTGGCGGCTGCGGTCGTTGCCGACACGGCCGATGCCTGGGGGCGCCTGGCTCCCGCCGAAGCCCTCGAGGCGACGTGGCGACTGATTCGAGAAACCAATGCGTACTTAGAAACTCATGCGCCGTGGAAGTCCGAACCGGGTCCCGAACTCGATGTGGTGATGGGCGACGCACTGGAAGCGCTGCGGATCGTGGCGATCCTTACGACACCGGCGATGCCGGTCATCTGTCAGACGCTGTGGGAGCGGCTCGGCCTTCCCGGCAACGTTGGGGACCAGCGGGTGCCCGAAGCCTGTGCGTGGGGCGGGTATCCGGGGGGCTTGCCGGTCGTCAAGGGCGAGCCGCTGTTCCCACGCAAGACCACCTAGCCTCGCTTCGTCGCCGGTTCCCCTGCTCGGAGTTCGGTTCGGGCGGGCCAGGGGGCGCGCCTGGCTCACATTGCGAACCTCGCACTACGGTGCGTTCATGGAATTTGCATCGAACCCGATTCACGACGACATCCGTGTCGCTGTACGCAACGTCTGTCGTCAGTTTCCCGATTCCTACTGGCGCGAGCGCGATAAGAACCACGAGTTCCCGTGGGACTTCTACCGAGCGATGGCCGACGGGGGTTGGATCGGCATCGCCATCCCGGAGGAGTACGGCGGAGGTGGGCAGGGGATCACCGAGGCATCGATCGTGTTGGAGGAGGTTGCAGCCTCCGGTGCCGCGATGAACGGGTGCTCGGCGATTCATCTCTCGATTTTCGGCATGAACCCGGTGGTGAAGCACGGTTCCGAAGCTATGCGCGCAAAGTATTTGCCCCGTGTCGCGTCCGGTGATCTTCATGTTGCGTTCGGCGTGACCGAGCCCAACTCTGGGACGGACACCACAGCTATCCAGACACGGGCTCGACGCGACGGTGATGTGTATGTCGTTCGCGGACAGAAGGTGTGGACTTCGAAGGCCTCCTACTGCGAGAAAGTGCTGTTGCTCGTTCGCACAACGCCAATTGAGGAGTGTGCGAAGCGAACCGACGGCATGACGCTGCTGCTGGCCGATCTGCAGAATCCGGCCGTCACTATTCGACCGATCGAAAAGGCGGGCCGCAACGCGGTCGTTTCGTGCGAGACAATTTATGACGACCTCGAAGTTGCGGTTGAGGACAGGGTGGGTGAGGAGGGTCGTGGCTTTCATTACATTCTCGACGGTCTCAATCCCGAGCGTGTTTTGATCGCCGGTGAGGCCCTGGGTATCGGAAAGGTTTCGATCAGCCGAGCCGTTTCCTATGCGAACGAACGGGTTGTGTTCGGACGTCCGATCGGTAAGAACCAGGGCATTGCGTTCCCGCTTGCCGAAGCCCACGCCCACCTTCATGCGGCCGAGTTGGTGGTGCGTGAGGCGTCGTGGCGTTACGACCAGGGCTTACCCTGTGCGGAGGCGGCGAACTTGGCCAAGTACCTGGCGTCGGAGGCGGCGTTCTTTGCCGCCGACCGGGCCATGCAAACCCATGGCGGGTTCGGGTACGCGTGCGAATACGACGTCGAGCGGTACTGGAAGGAAGCGCGCCTGATGAAGATCGCCCCTGTCTCCCAGGAGATGGTTATGAACTATGTCGCCGAACACGTACTCGGCCTCCCCCGAAGTTATTGATACGCGGCCATACGAGGTTCACCCGACCTTCACAGAGCTTCTCTTGCCGGTTTCGCCGGTTTCGGCGGGCACGTCAGGCCGCGTGTTGTTTGGGCGGCCCCGTGGACATGGGTTGACCGGTCGGCAAGGTAATAGTCAGTTCACGGTTCGGACCCAATGTGATCACCCAACCCTTGTGGGCGTTGGTGTGGTGACGAGCGCACAGCGGGATCAAGTTGATGAGATCTGTGGTTCCGCCGTTACGCCACCATTCGATGTGGTGTGGTTCGGTGAACTCGTATCTCACTGCACATCCCGGCACGGCACACGTGGAGTACAACGCCCGTAACGCTCGACGCTGTGCGCGGTTCGCCAAGCGGGTTGTGCGTCCCAGATCAAGTGCCCCGTCGGGATCATCCACGTTCCCGCCGTTCACTGTCACGGTGTGTATCGCGGCGACTCGGCACAGGTCTTCCACGCACGCGAACGGCAGATCAACGGGTCCACCCCAATCTACGGTCGGGCGACCGTTCACGTCGGGTGTGGTGTGATCGACCACGACGATGACTTCGGGTCTTCCGAATCGTGGTGGTCCGCTGTTTCCGAACGGCACCCACCCCACACCCGACCCAGAACCGCCAGCGCCTTCAGGGTCGGGGTCTGTACCTGCAGATTTGTTGCCTGAAGATTTGTTGCCTGAAGACTTGTTGGCGGGTCGACCAGCCGTCAACGCGACGAACGCAAGAGCTCGAAGAAAGTCTTGTCGTTCACCAGGATCATCGGGTGCACAGTCGGGGTACCCGTTCGCGAACATCGCCGCCATCGCGGCGTTGAGTCGGCCCTGTATGGCGAGGCCGGTGAACGGATCGAACGATCCCGACACACGAAACATCCCACTATGACGATCCGTCCACGAACGCAACCTTGTCGCACGCCGTTGACGATCCAAACGAGCGACCCCGTCATCACCTTCCAACCGTTTGGTTTCCGTCGCCAGGCGTTGCGCCAAATCTTGTGGTGTCAACCCTGACGACACGACGTCACCCACCATGCCCGACACCGCGGCCGCTAAACCCTCACGCACCCCCACGGGCGCCGCCCGCAATGCTTTCGTGACCGTGTCGATATGTTCACCATCGACATCACTCGCATCGAACGCGTCGCCCAACACCGGAACCAACCCGGCAGTCTCTACGCGGTCTCGGACCCGTTCATCGTGGCGTCCTTCACGCTGCGCCGCAGCCGCAACATCACGTTCCGCGAGTGGAGTCAACTCCGCCAACCGGCGGGCTAACGCAACCTCACTCGCGTCGACTCGGCCCCGGACCCTGCGCAACGCTTCCAACCCGCGAAGAATCTCGGCCCGCTCGGCCGTATCAATCAGTACACGTGGGACACCCGCAACAAGCGAGACCGGATCCAAAACCTCCATGCCCCAATCATGCCCAGGGGGTGTGACACTTTCCGGGGCCCGCCAAACATTTCCGAAAAAAAGTCCGGGAGAACCGAAAACAC
>JANOWU010000053.1:0-3382 GCA_031418035.1 Acidimicrobiia bacterium | reverse complement strand
ATGGTGTTGCAGCAGGACCTTGACCGCTCATGGGTGTCTGACTCCGGAGATTTGTGTTGAAGGAATTGCTCGGCGGGGAAGACCTGAGCGCATTAGCTGGCGCTAAGCACACGTAACACTAGGCGAAGATTTCACCGCGTGTTCAAAGCAGCGGCGCCAAACGGTGAACTACATTGTTGTGATTTTTTAATAAGTGCACGGGCGGTGCAGTTTCTGTTGAAAATACGCCGCCGAGCGCGCGCTCCGTGGCCCGATTCGGGCGGTAGCGTTTCAATCATGCCGTTGAAACCATCGCTCGACTCGATCGCAACGACACGGCGCAAAAGGACACCACGCATTGTGACCACACGATCTCCTCTGGGCTTCACGACGAATACCCGGGTATCGGCCTTGACCGGAGCCACGCTGATCGCCTTTGGCTTCTCCTTGCTTCCCTCTGGCGTCGCGCACGCCGCAAAGAAAACCACCGCAGCGCCAACAACGACCGCCGTTGCGAACCGATCGGCGAAGGTCAGCAAAGGAAACGTAAAGGCCGAAGTCGAATCTCGGCTTGCGTCGTTGCAGCAAAAGGCGTCGCCCGCGCTCAAGGTCGGAAAGGCGACATGTCCCTCGGCCTTGGCCAGCGTTCAGATCAAGTCCAAGAAGGAAGCGTCGAAACCGACGGTCTTTCGATGCACCGTTCTGGTCGAAGGAGTGGCCGCCCCGTACGACGTCGAGATTCGCGACGGAGGTTTTCAGAACGGCGGTTCCTTTCTGATGGCGCGAGCGAAGGCAATCATCGACATCGCAAAAGTTGTCGACGGCACCAAGTTGCAGCTCGACAAGAAGGATCAGGATACGGCGAAGATCAGCTGTGGACCCGCCAAAGTTGTCGTCGCGGTAGTGGGCGACAAGATCACCTGTGTGGTCACCTTCGCACCGGACAGCGAAACTGGCGGTACCGAGACGCTGGTGTATGAAGTACGAGACCTCGACGGCACCATCTCACTGAAACTGTAAGTGCACAAGTATCTGTAAGCGCGCAAAGGGTAGTTGCTCCTTTTGAGCGACCCGCCTCAGCCTTCGAATTCTTCCGGACGCTCGTTGAAGCCGAACATGTGGCCCATTGCGGCAATCGTACGTGCACTTGCTTTTCCGTCGCCGTAGGGATTGACCGCATTCGCCATTGCTGCGTACGACGCCGGATCGGTCAGGAGTGTGGAAACCTCGTCGACGATGCGGCTGCGGTCGGTGCCGATCAACTTGGCGGTCCCGGCCTTCACTGCCTCCGGCCGTTCCGTTGTGTCGCGAAGCACCAACACCGGCTTGCCGAGACTCGGAGCCTCCTCCTGTACGCCCCCGGAATCGGTGAGCACGACGTGGGAGCGGGCCATGATTCGGGAAAATGCGCCGTAGGCCAGAGGCTCGAGCACCGTGACGTTGGCAAGTCCTTCTATCGTCGGCATGATCGCGTCGCGGACCAGCGGGTTGCGATGGATCGGGAACACGATCTCAAGATCGGGGAACTTTGCCGACAAATCGGCGAGGGCCAGGCCGACGTTGCGCATCGGTTCGCCCCACGACTCGCGTCGGTGCGCCGTGACGAGGAGGATCTTACGGCCGGTGGCGTCGAGCCGGTCAAGCACGTCGCTCTCATACGACGGCACCCGGTCGACTGCCCAGTGAAGAGCGTCGATCACAGTATTGCCCGTGATCACGACCTTGTCGCGGGCGACGCCGTCGCGCACCAGGTTCGCGCAACTCGTCGGTGTCGCGGCGAGATGGAGGGTGGCGAGTTGGGTGGTGAGTCGCCGGTTGATCTCTTCGGGGAACGGCGAAAAGGGGTCGTCGGTTCGTAAACCCGCCTCCATGTGGACCACGGGAACCTGGCGGTAGAACGCCGCGAGTGCGCCAGCAAAGGTTGTGGTGGTGTCGCCCTGCACGACGACGGCATCAGGTTGCACGGACTCGATGATCGGACCGAGACCATTCAGCGCCTTCACGGTGACGTCGTTGAGGGTTTGGCCCGGCGTCAACATGTTGAGGTCGTAGTCGGCCGTGACCTCGAAGAGCTCCATCACCTGATCGAGCATCTCTCGGTGCTGCGCGGTCACGGCAACGATCGGCTCACACCAGTCGACCGTGCGAAGAGCCTGAGCGAGGGGTGCCATCTTCACGGCCTCGGGGCGGGTGCCAAAGACGAGCATGACCTTTTTGCGATTTACCGTGCGATTCACATCGTCGTCCATCGGCATTCCTCGAGACTGTATTGAGTAGGCACTCTTCTACCGCTGGCTGGGTGGCCAGCGTGCGGTTGTTGCTGCTAGTCGGCGAGAAGACCTTCGACGCTGTTCAGGACCTGGTCGGCGTCGTTGTGGGAGTGTGTGAAGCCGAGCGCTCGTTCTTGGCGGACCGTGTCGATGGAGCGCATGGCGGCGATGTAGGCCCGACGATACGACGTTGCGCTCCTGTTCCCACCAGACCCGTGCAACACCCCCTCGTTGTGCACGGTGATGTCGCCGCGACGAAGCGGCACGGGCTTGGGCGTCTCCCCCGGTCGAAGGTCGGTCATGAGGGTGTGGCTCTTTCCCCGGTCGCCGTGAAGTGGATAGTGCGGTCGGACCGGTTCAAGATGACTGCCGACGAGGAACTGCATGCACCCGTTTTCCTCCGTCGAGTCGTCGACGGCCAACCAGCACGTTGCCGTGCGTCGATCATCGGTGTCGATCCAGTAGGCCTGGTCCTGGTGCCAGTGAAACACCGCGTCCTCGCGGCCCGGTGACTTGGCGAGGAGCTGGTCGAAATCGAGGGTCATCCCTTCGCCGCAGAGTTGCTCGGCGATCGACAGCGCTCGACGCTCGAACACGTTGCCCTGCCAAGCGGGGTGGTACCGCCGGGGCAGCATCACGTTCACCACCGCGTATGCGCTCGGGTCGGTGCCGTGTTCCCCCGTGGTCATGTCGTTCAGGTCCTTGCCGACGACCGCGATCTCCCCGCACAGGAACGCGTCGTACACCAACTCGATCTCGTGGACCTCCTCCTGCGAGAGCACCCCGGGCAGGTGCACGTACCCATCGCGGGCGAAGGCCTCACGGTCGGCGTCGGTCACCACATAGGTATGGCCCTGGCGACGCTGCACGCTCGGTTCGCGGATTGTGTCGGACATGGCTTCCATGATCGCGCACCGGCGCCCGTTGATCCTGCGCCCCTCCACCTTGTCGCTCGAGCTCCCGGCTTTCACTCGAGCTCCAGCTCCCCTTGTTTCATTCGCGCTCCCCTTGTTTCATTCGACGGCGAGTTGCAGGGTGAACGGCGAGTTAGCTCCACCAACAAGTTGCCGTCGACCCTGCAACTCGCCGTTGAGTGTTGGGGGCCCGCCGATGTGGACGCCGCCAGCCGAGTT
>JANOWU010000052.1:0-18574 GCA_031418035.1 Acidimicrobiia bacterium | reverse complement strand
CGGCATCTGCGAGAACGCGGCCTCGGCCCGGACCGTGACATCCCGCTCGCCGGCCTGATCTTCAAGGCATTCGAGCTCATCGGCGAGACCCGGCTCAGCATGCAGCTTGCCAAACTCGCGGTTCGGGCCTCGAAGGGTTGGGACGTCGACGCAGTCGGCGACGCAGCCGAAGACATCGCCGATGAACTGCTCGGCCTCCTCCACCCGTATGCGCGCACTGTGCTTGGCGAGCACCAGGCGAAGGGCGACCTCGTCGTCATCGCTTCAACCACGCCGGAGCATTTCGTCCGACCCCTCGCCCAACGCCTCGGTATCGACCACGTAGTCGCCAGTCGCTGGCACCACCACGGGGGGTCCTATACCGGCCAACTCGATGGCGAGTTCGTCTGGGGCCGCGGCAAGCTCACCGCCGTTCGCGCCTGGGCCCAGGAACATGGCGTGTCCATGCGACGTTCGGCGGCGTACTCCGACAGCTACTTCGACGGCCCCCTCCTCAACGCCGTCGGCCACCCTCACGCCGTCAACCCCGACGCCCGCCTCGCGTTGCTTGCCACCCTGAAAGGATGGCCGATTCGTTGGCTGGACAAGCCCGAAGGTGTCGTCAAGCTCGGCCCGTGGGAGGTGCAGGAGCTGTTGCGCCCGTTCGCCCGGACCGAACTCCTGCCGAACGTCCGCTTCGAGATCGTCGGCCTGGAGAACATCCCGGCGACCGGTGGCGCACTGCTGTGTTCCAACCACCGGAGCTACTTCGATGCCACGGTCGTCAGTCTGCTCACCTCGAAGGCCGGACGATCCGCCCGCTTCCTCGGCAAGAAGGAAGTGTTCGACGCACCCGTCGTCGGACAGCTCGCGAAGGCACTGGGCGGGATCCGGGTGGACAGGGGCACGGGTTCGGACCAGCCACTCGAGGAAGCGGCGAAGGCGCTCCGGGCCGGCGAGCTCGTGTGCATGATGCCCGAGGGCACGATCCCGCGTGGCCCGGCCTTCTTCGAGCCGAAGCTACGCGGTCGCTGGGGCGCGGCGCGCTTGGCGGCGATGTCGGGGGTCCCGGTGATACCCGTCGGCATGTGGGGAACCGAGAAGGCGTGGCCTCGAAGCTCTCGACTTCCCAAGGTCGACCTGATCAATCCACCGACGATCACCGTACGCATCGGCACGCCGTTCACCGTGTCGGGCAAGGATGCCGACGCCGACACCGAGACCATCATGTCGAGAATCGTCGATCTTCTGCCGGAGGAGGCACGGCAGCGGCGGGTGCCGACCGAGGAAGAACTACGGCTCACGTACCCGCCCGGCTACAAGGGCGACCCGAACAAGGAGAACGAGCGCCGACCCGGTCGCGACCGGTGATGCAGCAAAACGTTTCGGACATGTAGGTGTATGGTCACGCAATGGCAAGCGAAGGCCCCGACCTGTACCCGGTGGTGAAGGGTGTCCTGCGCCCCGCGGTCAAGGTGTTCTGGAAGCCGACCGTGGTTGGAATGGAGAACGTGCCCGCATCGGGTCCGGCGTTGCTGGCTGCCAATCACATCTCGGTCCTCGACTCGGTCTTCATGATTCCGACACTTTCGCGGCGCATCACCTACATCGGGAAAGCCGAGTACCTGGACAGCTGGAAGACGCGGGTCTTCTTCCGTGGTCTCGGAGCAATCCCGGTCGACCGTTCCGGAGGCGACGCGGCGGCGGCCGCGCTCGACGCGGCGGCCAAGGTGTTGGAGGAGGGCGGTCTGTTCGGCATCTTCCCGGAGGGCACACGGACCCGCGACGGATTCCTGCACCGCGGGAAGACCGGCGTGGCGCGCCTGGCCATGCGGACCGGCGCCCCCGTGGTGCCGATCGGCCTTCGCGGGCTCGACACCATTCAGCCGCCCGACGCGAAGTTCCCCCGACCGTTCCGCCGATGGGAGGTTCGCATTGGCGAGCCGATCCATCCCGAACGCTACGGCTCCGATCTGAACGACAACCAAGCGCTACGCGCGCTTACCGACGAGATCATGTTCGAGATACGCGAGCTCTCCGGCCAGACCTACGTCAACACCTACTCTGAGAAGGGCAAGAAGGCCGACGCCGACGCCACCCTCGCCGCATGATCCTCCTCGGAACGGGAGGGCAGACCGCAGCCGAAGCGGGTGCCTCAGCGGAGCAGACGCCGGACGACCTTGCCGGATTCGGTGAGTGGCAGGGAGTCGCGGACCTCGAACCTCGTCGGCACCTTGTAGCGGGCCAGTCGGCGCCGGCAGTGATCGGTCAGCTCCTGCACCGTGGCCGCGCCCTCATTCGATGGGTGGACGAACGCCACGATCCGTTCACCCGAGTGTTCGTCCGGCTCGCCGATGACACCGGCATTGGCCACTCCGGGATGCATCAGCAGGACGGTCTCGACCTCTGAAGGGGAGACATTGAAGCCGCCGACGATCACCACATCCTTGATGCGGTCGACGATGCTGAGCCGCCCGGCGGAGTCGAAGACGCCGACGTCGCCGGTGTGGAGCCAGCCGTCGTCGTCGACCGCTGGTTCGATCCCCTCGGCCGATTGGTAGTCCGTGCACACCGAGGTGCCGCGCAGCCAGATCTCTCCGCTGTCACCTTCCACCGGCGCCTCGCCGTCGATGTCGACCAGGCGGACTTCGGTGTCACCCAGCGGCCGTCCGACCGTGCCCGTCCGTGGCGCCCGCGGGTCGTCGAGCGAAATGGTTCCGGACGTCTCGGTGAGGCCGTAGCCGCCGGCGAGCTTCACGCCGAAGCGCTCGGCCATGCGGTTCACGGTCGATTCCGGCAGCGGCGCCGCGCTCGCCGTGGCGCGGGAAAGGTTTGTGAACGTGTCGTCGGGAATGTCTGCCGACAGGAACGAATGCCACATCTGCGGAACCGCCGAGATCGCGTTCACGCGATGCTCGCGAACTAGGGCCGCGGCACCGACCGCATCGAAGCGATCCATCAGCACCGCGGTCGCCCCGACGCGCAGCAGAGCGCCCAGGACACTGTTCAGTCCGAAGATGTGGGCAAGCGGAAGCGCAACAAGTCCGATCGTGTCGGCGTTGAGCGCTGAACCGTCCATCTCGGCCTGTCCGCGTTGGCCGGCCAGGAGATTCTGATGGGTGAGGTGCACCGCCCGAGGCGTGCCCGACACCCCGCTCGTGAACAGCACCGCCGCCGAGGCCGAGAGTGCGTTCGGGACGGCCTCAGCGCCCGCTTCATCGAGCTTGGGGAGGTCCGTGGCGGGGTCTGCGGGGCCGCGGAACACCCTGACTCCATCGGGAAGATCGATCGTGGCCGTTCCGGCCACGATCACCAGCCGCGGATCGACCACGGCGAAGCGGGCCTCGAACTCGGGGGTGGTGTTGCGGTAGTTCACCATCACGGCAACCGCGCCGGCAGCCTGGACTCCGAGGTACGCGACAACCGCGTCGATGCCCGTGGGACAGGCCACGGCCACATGGGCCCCACGTCCCACGCCTTGTGCCCGAAGGCCGCCGGCGGTGCGAAGCGCGAGGTCGCTGAGTTCGCCAAAGGTGAGGCGGCGAGCTCCTTCGATCAGCGCCACCGAGGTGGGGTTCGTGGCTCGTACTGCGCGCAAGAGGACCATACGCACCCATCTTCGCGCTTACAGGGCCCCTACGCCGATTGCGTCCGCTATTCAGAATCGAATTCGTGACCCGGTCGCGCCTTCACCAAGCCGCTGTAGGCGTCGGCGGCGGTGATCGAGCCGGTGACGACGGCATGGATGCTGGCGCAGATGTTCATGCTCACGCCGTACCGCTCGGCCAGCAGGATGACCGTCTCTGCCGTGCGCACCCCTTCGGCGACCATCGTCATCTCCCCGAGCACGTCCGCGAACTGGCGGCCCCTGCCGGGCTGTTCGCCCACGTGACGATTGCGGCTCTGCGGGCTCATGCACGTCGCCATCAGGTCACCCATGCCCGCCAATCCGGCGAACGTGGCCGGCAAACCGCCCATGGCCACACCGAGGCGGGTCAGCTCCGAGAGTCCGCGGGTGATCACCGCCGCCCGGGTGTTGTCGCCCACCCCGAGCCCTTCAGCGATACCCGCGGCGATGGCGATCACGTTCTTCAAGGCCCCTGCCCACCTCGCAGCCGATCACGTCGTGGTTGGAATACACCCGGAATCGGTGTGGAACACGTCTTGGAGCGCGGTGGCCACCGCCATGTCCTCCGTTGCGATGACCGCCGCAGCAGCCCGGCGCGACATGATCTCCTTGGCCAGGTTCGGTCCGGTGAGCGCCGCCGCCGGATGCCCGGGCAGCACCTGCTTCACGACCTCCGTCATGCGAAGGAGCGATCCCTGCTCGAAGCCCTTCGACAGGGACACCACCGGTATCCACGGACGGATGTGCGGCTTCACGTGCGTCAGAATGTCTCGAAAGCCGATCGACGGGACCCCGACGACCAGCACGTCGGCGTTCGCCACCGCGAGTTGGAGATCGCTCGTGGGGTCGAGCCGTTCCGGCAGTCGGAACCCCGAGAGGTAGCGGTCATCGTGTGATTCTTAGTTCACGCGGCGCAGTTCGTCACCGAGCACGAGAACGGCGACGATCACGACGAGTCCGACCGCCCCGAACACTCCGAGGGTGTGCTGCGGGCCCAGGTGGCCGGCGATCGTCCCGGCGAGCAGGGCGGCGAGCGGCGCGACACCTGTGTGCATGAGTCCCGATAACGACATGACCCGGCCGAGCATCGCCGGCTGGCTGTGCTCCTGGAGCAACGACTGGGACATGTTGGCCCACACCCCTCCCGTGAGTCCCCAGACGAACATCAGCCCGAGCAGCACGTTGTATGAGGGTGCGACGCTCATCACCATCGAGGTTGAACTGCCGACGATCATGCACGACATGAAGGCGACGCCACGGCGGGTGATGCGTCGCCCGAAACGCACGATCAGGAACGACATCACCATCATGCCGATGCCCATCATGCCGAAGAGGGCAGACGCCGCCTCCGCACTCTTGCCGAATTCGCGTTTGGCGATTTGGGGGATGAGCAGGAAGCCCGGGCCCATCATGCATCCGCCACCGACCGACATGAGGATGAGCAGAGTCCGCAGAATCGCGTGATGGCGGATGTAGGAAACCCCCTCGCGCATCTCAACGACCAAGGAGCGCTTCTCGGAGTGGCCGGTCTCGGGGACTTTGAGCCGCAGGACGAAGGCACCGCTCACCAAGAAGAGCAGGCATTGCACGGTGAAGGCCCCGGTTATGCCCCACCGGTCGATAGCTGACCCGGCGAGCACGGGCCCGACGATCATCGCCATGTTTGCGCCGATGGTCATGATCGGGATGGCCGTCATGAGACGGTGGCGGCCGACGATCAGTGGGAGCAATGACGATCGCACCGGAAACGCGAAGGCGAGCACGAGCCCGAAGCTGAGCGCCGTCACGATGGCGAGCGGCACCGTCATCCGATCGGTGGCGGTAAGTACTGTTGCACCCCCGGTGACCACAGCTCCCGCGCCCTGGCTGGCAAGGAGCTGCAGTCGCCGATTTCCACGATCGGCGATCGCACCGGCAGGCAGGACGATCAGAAACATCGGCAGGCCGAGCATGAAGACGATCAGCCCCGACATCGACGAACTTGTCTTCAGCGTGTCGTCGGCCAACCACACGAAGGTGAACCGGTCCGCCGTAGCGATCAACTGGAAGGAGACGGCGTTGAACCAGAGGAACGCGAACGGCCGGCCCAGCGAGCGCACCGTGATCGGCGGCGCACTCACGGCTGTTGTCACGCCGGAAGGGTAACTGGGATGTTCGGCACGGACCAAGGCGAGATCACACGACAAGATGGAGCCGTGCCGCTCTCAGCCGAAGTCGTCGGAACAACCTCGAAGCCGTTTCGCCACCAGGTCGACCTGCGATGGGTGTTGGCCTACAGCGCCGGAATCGACGACACTGCCGAAGCGGTGTTCTCGCCCCAACCCATCGCGCACCCGCTGTTCCCTGTCTGCCTCGAGTGGCCGGCGATCCTCGACGTTCGCGGCCTCGGGCTGACTGCAGAAGAGGCCCGCCGTGGCGTCCATGCCGGCCACGACGTCACGCTCCACCGACCTATCCGACCTGGCGAGGACCTCGTTACCACCCCATTGGTGGTGGGGGTGGAGAACGGACGCGCCGGCGCGGCGACCTGGATGCGTTTGACGACGACCGATACGAGCGGCACGGCAGTCGTGACGACCCATCAACGCAGCGTCATGCTCGGCGTGCCTCTGGTCGGCGATAACCACATCATCGACCGTCCCACACCATGGTCGCCTGTTGACGAGCAGGCCGAGGTCCATCAGTCGACCATCGCGATCGGCCCACAGGACGCGCACCGCTATACGGAGTGCGCCCGCATCTGGAATCCAATCCACACGGACTGGGCTGCGGCCGCAGCCGCCGGCCTCCGTTCCTGCTACTCCAAGGCACTGCCACGCTGGCCAAATCGGTGAGTGTCGTCGACGACCTCGTCGGTGACGGCTGTCGCCGCGTCGCGCGGGTGACCGGCCGATTCGCCGCTCCCGTGCCGATGCCATGCGCGCTGATAATCAGCGCACATACCGACGGCCGTTTCGACGCGCGTCTTCCCGATGGGAAGGCCGCCATCACGAATGGCCGCGTGGAATGGCAACAGAGCCAGGCGTGACTGACAACAGCGGCAAGCCGGACGGCACACGGTCACGCAGGACTCGACGCGTCACGACTCCCGTTGGTGGAACGCGTTGACGGCAGCGTTGATCGTCGCGAAGTTCCGGAGGTGACCCTCCGGTTCGAGTCGGCCTGCTCGCCCGAGACGCTCGATCACCCTATCATTGGCCCGAGCAATGCCGATCACTGCCAGGCCCTCAGAGGTCATGCGGGCCAGCAGGTCGCCGAGCATGTCGATGGCGGATGCGTCGAGCGCACCGATCCCCTCGGCGTCGATGATGAGCCACAGCGAGAAACGATGACGTTGTTTCGCTGATAAGGCCGTCTTCAGCCCATCGGGCCTTCGTGGTGTGCACAGCGCCCATTCGGAAGCCGAACCACTGGAACTCGCCCGACGCTTCATCATCCCAAAAGAAGCGAAGCAGGGTATCAAGGTCACTCTCACAGACCGGACGCAAACGAACTGACAAATCCATGAACCCATCCTTGTCGGCGAATTATGAATCAGTCTCAGCCACAACGGGTGCCCCTAAGCACAGCGACCAGAAGGGAGTCATTGGCGTCAGCCGGACGAAAACCTGCTTGCGCGGATTGCCACCTCGACCGACTTGTCGTCGTCAATCGCAGCACCCTGGACTGACTCCCCAGGGAGGTCAGCCGTGTGCCCCCCACGTATCCCAATGGGTCAGTTGCGCCGACGGAAGACGATGAGCCGGCCTGAAATCGTCGCCGGTGTAGTAGGCGACTGGGAACAACGCGACCTGCGTCCAGTCATCGGGGATCCCGAGCAGCGTCGCCACGTCCTTTTCATAGAACAGGTGGATCGTCGTCCATACCGTCCCGAGTCCGCGTGCCCGTGCGGCGAGCATGAAGCTCCATGCTGCGGGCAGGATCGAGCCGTACGTGGAGGCCTGCGCCACCACCATGGCCACGTTCTCCACACGACCTTGCACGCACGGGATCACAAACACGGGGACCTGTTCGAGCACCGTACCGAGATACATAGCCGACTCCATAACCCTCGGCATAACGTGCTCGCGCGGGTCGCCTTCGGCGAGCGGGGGTGGGTATCCCGAGCCCGCCATGATCTCGCCTGCCTTGCGATAGAAATCGGCGATGGCGGCCCGCTTTGCTTCGTCCGTCACGACGACGAACGACCAGTTCTGCGCGTTGGTTCCCGTCGGTGCCTGCATTGCCACATCGATACATTCGGCGATCAACTCCCCCGGGACCGGTCGGGTGAGATCGAGCCGCTTGCGGACCGAGCGGGTGGTGGTCAGGAGCTTGTCGGCAGCGGCGCGATCAATCGTCATGCCGAACTGTAGCGACAACCACGGCGACCGCGCCGATCAGTCAACTGATTTCCCGGTCCACGGTCTCGGGCGTTCGTCAGATCAAACGGCTGGAAACTGCGTTGGTAGGCTCACCGGAAAGTGGACGGGAACAGTCACGACCACCACACGATGGGGGTGCCATGCCGCGTTTTCCGGATCCCGTCCCAGGACTGAACTACCTGACCGAGGGCGGTCAGGAAACAGAGATCATGTACAAGTACGGGTTCGAGCTCCCCGAGTTCGCCATGTTCCCGCTGCTCGACCAACCTGCCGCGATGAGCGAACTTCGCAGCATGTACACCCGCTACCTCGACACCGCGGCCCATCACGGGTTCGGCGCACTGATGGGCGGCTTCGACTACCGGGCGAGTCCCGACTGGGCCAGCCTGATCGGGTACTCGAGCGAAGACCTCGCGGACGTGCAACTGCGTGCGATCGAGTTCCTTCGGGAGTTGGGCGAACCGTACCGAACCGACCTGCCGGCGCTGATGTACGTGGGCATCGTCGGACCCCGCGGCGACGCGTACAGCCTCAACCAAGACCTCACTACCGAGGATGCCGAGGAGTACCACAGCACACAGATCGCGACGCTGGCCCGCGCCAAGGTCGACCTCGTTGAGGCCCTGACGTTTAACAGCGTCCACGAGGCGGTCGGCGTCGCCCGCGCCGCTGCCCGTGCGGGACTTGCGGCGTCGGTCTCGTTCACTCTCGACAGCAACCATCGCCTCCACTCCGGACCGAGCCTGAAGCAGGCCATCGAGTCGGTCGACGAGCTGGCTGGCGATGACCGACCGGCCTTCTACGGCATCAATTGCTCGCACCCGCTCGAGTTCCTCCCGGCCCTCGAGCCGGGTGACTGGTTCACGCGTGTGCGATGCATCCGGCCCAACGCGGCGATGATGGACAAGATTTCGCTGTGCACCCTCGGCCACCTCGAGTCCGGCGACCCGGCGGACCTCGGGCGGCGCCTGGGCGAACTCGCGGGTCGATATCCGCACCTGGACATCTGGGGTGGGTGCTGCGGCACATGGGACACCCACCTCGGCGAGATCGCCCGCAACGTCGTCGAGGCGCGAGCACGCACCGCGTAAACCGGACGCGCAAGGAGGCAGGCGCGGCGCGCGTTGTCGACAACGGACGGCCACTGAAGGAGAGCTTCCTCAAGAGAACCGGGACCAAAGGCCCCCGTTCTCGACTGGACCCGAGGCGACGTTGCGACGATGCTTGCCCAACAACGTCCCGGAGGCAACTCACCCATGGCCATGAACTGCAAGCCAATCAGCACCATCGACGAACGAATCAACGATATTCGTATGCGTACAGCAGAAATCGTGAACAACGACATTCTGCCGAACGAGTCCAGGCTGTGGGCGGAGAGGCGGGAGGGCGAATCGTTTCACGAACGTGCTGAAGTTCTGGAACTCCGCGCGGGAATCAAGGAGAAGGTAAAGAAGGCGGGGTTGTGGGCGCCACACCTGCCGACGGAATACGGCGGCATGGGTCTCGATTTCCTCGCCCACGCATACATGAACGAAGTATTGGCCTACGCGATCGGCGCCTCATCATTGTTCGGTGTGGTTGCGCCCAACTCGGGCAACCAGTCGATTCTCGTGAAGTACGGAACGTCGGAGCAGAAGGAGAAGTGGCTCATGCCGCTCATCGAGGGGACGATGGAGTCCGGGTTCTCGATGACCGAACCACACAATCCGGGCTCTGACCCGCGATCGCTCGACACGTCTGCATTTCGCGATGGCGATCATTGGGTCATAAACGGTCACAAGTGGTTCACGTCGAACGGGATCGCCGCGGACTTTTTCATCGTGATGTGCCGCGTGACGGAAACCGCAGCCCCGTCCAAGTCGGGACAGATGGTGCAGATCATCGTTCCGGCGAACGCGACAGGCGTCAACATCGTTCGTGGTGTCGGCGTGTGGGGTCGCGCCGAGAGTGACCATTGCGAGATCAAGTATGAAGGCGTTCGCGTGCCGATCGAGAATGCGCTCGGCCGCGTTGGCGAAGGCCACCAGGCGGCGCAAGATCGTCTCGGCGCCGGACGCATCTTCCACTGCATGAACTCGATCGGGCAGATGTGGCGGGCCTTCGACCTCATGGTCGAACGGGCCACCACGCGCGAGGTCCACGGCGGCAATCTGGCCGAGAAACAGTTCGTCCAGGGTTTCATCGCCGACAGCTATATCGACATCCAAACCGCGCGTCTGTTCACGATTCACGCCGCCGAGAAGATCGACCAGGGTCTGCAGGCGGCCCGCACCGATATCTCCGCCATCAAGATCTACGTCCCGGCGGCCTACACCCGCGTCGTTGACCGGGCGATCCAGGTGTGGGGCGCTGCCGGTGTGTCCAACGACCTTCCTCTCGCCGGCATGTATCAGGGTGCGCGCACACTGCGCATTGCCGACGGACCCGATGAAGTTCACAAAATCCTCATTGCGAAGAACGTGCTCGGCCAGTACGGGCAAGGCGAAGGCTGGGATTTCGGCAACTGACCGGCTACGCCCGCCAGACAGAGATCTCGCTTTGGATGGCGGACAACGTTGTGAACGGCCTCGCAGCGGTCCGGTCAAACCGGCACGGGACGGGTCAGCAACCGTCACTGCTGCCCCCACGGTCGCAGCCTCCGTGCTGATCAGCGCATCGTCATGACGTCAGCCGGATCCCGTCGAGGCTATAGCGGCCCGCGGCGTTCGGCGTGTTGTTGTAAAAGGCCACCATGTCGATCGAGCCGAACGAGGACAGATCGATCTGCACCTTGCGCCATTGGTTCGGCGCGAGCGTGCCGATCGGCACCGACGCTCTGCGGACGCCGTTCGCGGACAGATCGACAACGAGTTGCTGACCGCCGCTCTCCCCGTTGATCCAGAACTCGAGCATCGAGCCTGGAGTGGTGACGAATGGTTTCTGAAGACGCAGTTGCAGGCCGGTCCACGGGTCCGCGATGACGGCTATCGCTCTCGTTCCCGATTGCACCGGCGAGGTGCTGTCATAGTTGCGCGGGGCCCAGCCCCAGTCGTCAGCGTTGGTGAGTGCGTCGTCGAACACAACAAGTTGGTTGGATCCGCCGCTGAGGGCCGAAGTCGTGAAGGTGGCGTCGACAGAAGACCCAACATTGCCGGCCGCGTCGGCGCTACGAACCCGATAGTGGTACGTCGTCCCCGGCAGCAGTCCGGTGAGCGTTAGTGAGTGCGAGGTCACGAGCGCCGTTGTCGGTCTCGTCTCGGACCCGTAGCCGCTCGTGGTTCCGTAGCTGATCTGCGACGTGGACGGTTCGTCGGTCGTCCAGGTGATCGTTGCCGAAGTCGCGGTCGGCGGGCCCACCTGGACCGCCGAAAGCACTGGCGGGGTGGTGTCGGCGCTCGTCGCCGGCATTACCTGCAGGAGGGCTTCGATCGATGCGGCGAGTGCGTCGGGGTTGCCCAGGAGGAGGTATCGCTGGTTGCCTTGCACGGTCGGCGTGAAGGCGTTTCCACCATTCGAGTCGACGCTGTTGCGGCCCGGGCCCGACAGCGTGAGCTGCGGATCGTTCGGGCGAACGGCGTGGTACACCGCGACGAGGTCGTAGGAGTAGATCCAGTTGCCGGGTCGCACGAACGCCTCATAGGCGACGCGCACCGGGGAGCTCACGGGGTGGACGGTGCTGATCGTCTGGCCGGTGTGAACGGGGTCTCCGACCTCGTAGCCGGCCCATACGATGGGCGATGTCCAGTTCGCGGCGACGTTCTGGGCCGCGGTCCAGGCCCCTCGCAGATTGTTCTCTCCCGGCCAGTTGGGGTACCCGCCTCCCATTGCGACAAGCTTGCTGACCTTCTGGGCAACGAGCGCCCGACCGGAGAGGGGGCTGTTTGCGTCCGCCGCCGAGTCGAGCAGTGCCGAAAGGTTCGAGAGGTATCCGGTCGCTACGAACACGACGCTGCCGTCGGGCTGGGCGGCCAGGGCACGCCGGTAGACGTTGACCGCAGTGTCCGGGGTCGGCGTCGTTGGTGACGCGAGCGCGGCACAGGGTCGCACGAAATCGGGGGTGTTGACGCCAGTGCCATTGTTCGGCATCGATGTACCCAACGGCACCCTGCCCGCCCCGTACCACTGCATGACGGCGGCGGCACAGCGCCAGGAGTCGGTGGAGACGGCGGGACGACTCGTGCGGGTGTTCACACCTACGGCGATGACCTGAGCCTCGCCGAGTCTCTGCAGACCGAACGCTGTTGCGAGCGCTGTGACGTCATCGGCATCGCTGAAGATGTCGGTGTCGACGATCAATTTTGTTGGACCCGTCGCCAAGCCGCCCGTACGGAATGTCTGATTGGGGCTCGTCGCGACGCCCGTCGCGTTGGAGCTGCGAACCCGGTACTGATACACGGTGTCGGCCGAAAGCCCGCTCAGCAGGACCGTGTGCGAGGTGACCTGGACCGGATCGGGTGGGGTGGTCAGTCCGTAGCTGGTTCCGGCTCCGTACTCGACCTGTGAGTCCGCAGGCGTGTCGGTGGTCCACGTGATCGTCGCCCGGTCGGTGCCGGCTACGGCACCGACGCTGGTGATGACCGGTGCGCCGGATTTATCGGTTGCAGCGCGAAGCAAAATCGCGACACCGAACGCGACGTCGGGTTGAATCGCGGCGACCGCAGTGAGGTCACCGGTCGGTCCGGGGCTTGCAAGGGGACGGACGTTCATGCCTGCGGACAGCTTCTTGTTACCCGACTGTTCGTCTCCTATTTCGGTCGTGGCGGCAGGCGCTGACCACGCCTTTAGCCCGCCCTTCTCGCGGTACGCCGAGTACATCGCAACGACAGCCCCACCGGGGGCGGTCGCAGTCAACGAAGGGACGGTCACCGAAGTACTCGAACCAACCATGCCAGTTCGCGCTGCCTCGACGGGCGTGACGGGATCCACGCCGGAGAAGGCTCCCATGAATGCAACCACGACCCCGTTGGGCGACATCGTCCACGTCGCACTTTTCATCTCTGGTTCTGCGATGTGAGTGAACACCGCCAGACCGTCGGTTGCGCCACGGTCAGCGCGAGCTGCGAGTGTCCAGCCGGCTGGCGCATTGAGAACCAGCGTCTGGTCACGCTTCTTTACCCGGTACGCGATCGAAGCAACAAGCATGTCACCAGTGCGGGCGCCCGATGGGACATCAAGCGTCACCGCAGCTGTATCGTTCGCCGACTTCGACGTGGTGGCTGTCGGAACCGCAACGGACGCTGCTGCGACACCGGGAACAGCGGCAAGCACCACCGCGAACAGAAGACCAATAGCGGCAAGGCCGGTCAAACTGGCTCTGGCGGGTCGGAAACTACGTCGTTGCATGGACTTCCTCCGGGAAGGACGAATTGGTGGGAGTACTTCGTTGGATGGATGGGCGATCCGGGGTATTCACCGCGAGGGCCGACAGCTTTTCGCCACAGCTTCGGGCGCGGGCCGGGCGCGCTGAGGTCAGCGAACCACCCGAACCGATGACGAACCATGACCCCTCACCTTGCCCAATAAGAACTGACGCAAAAGTTGCCTGCGGTGTCGAACCAGTGTCGCCTTCGTCGGCCTTGATACGAATTTCGTCAGCTTTGCGATGAATTGAGCCGCGAAACCTATAGACCACGCAGAGTGGTCGAACGAGACTGGTCATCAACCGGTGAACCCCGGTTCTGCCCTGAACGGGAATCCACATAGGAGTGGTCGAGATGCGCCCGCAACTGACAAAACACGGCGATCCCACGAACGTAGCGAACGATCGCCTGCTCGAGGCCTGTCAACAGGGCGATCCCGACGCGTGGGAAACCATCATCGACCGATATGAGCGACTCGTTTTCGCTATCGCGGTTCGTGAGGGACTTAGTCCAGAAGACGCGGCGGATGCGACGCAAGCGGTATTTGAGGCCTTTCTCCAAGGCATGTCCCGCATCACTAGCGGGGAGTCGGTCGGCGCATGGCTGGCATGTGTGGCCCGGCGGCACGCGTGGCGGCAACGGGACCGACGCTCCCGAGAAAAAAAGGCGTTCGAGCGTGAGGCGCGTCTACGCGTGCTTGATGTCGATCTCGAAATACCCGTCATCGAGGACCGCACATCGGAGTTGTACGAGTCGCTCATGGCACTCGGGGAGCCTTGCCGTTCAATACTGACAGCCCTCTATTTCGACCCCTGCAAACCCTCGTACATCGACATAGCCCATGCCACCGGACGTCCGGTTGGCAGCATTGGTCCGACCCGCGCCAGGTGCCTGCAAAGACTCCGGTCGCTGTTGAGTTTTTCGGAGGCATCGTGAAAAGCTACGACCCGGAGTTTCGGCGCATAGTTGATTGGGTCGACGCCAATCGTGATCGGATCGACGCGAGTCTGCCCTGGAGCGACCCCAACTCGATCGAGACCGCAATGTGGATGGAGTCGTTTCTCCAACTCGCCGCAGAACTACCGCTCCCCGAACCACCGCCGATCGTGCGTCAACGACTTCGGCAGTCATTCGCCCGTCTCCAACATGTTCGCGCCAAAACCGAAAGCACCACCTACGTCCCGGAACTCCTCGTTGACACCCGCGTGGACCGCGAACTCATCGGAGTGCGAGGCACTGCCCAAAGTACGACACCTGACGTGTTCCAGCTTGTGCTGAGAGCACCGGTCGCCACCGTATTCCTGGAAATCGCCACGGCAGCGGAATGCTCCAGAACACTCAGCGGTCAGGTCATACTTTCATCGTTCGGCCCCCCAGTTTTCGAAGCGACAGCTGTCTCGGAAGGTCTTCGGATTCGGTCCGTGTACGGGAACGGAAACGGCGAATTCCGTTTAGAGAATGTGCCCGATGACTCCGGGCTGCTGCTGCTCGACAACGGCCAGATCTGTCTCCGAATCGAACTCGGACGCATCACGAGGCAGTTGTGAACGACACAAAATCACTTCTGCATGACGCAAAACAACTTCTTGCGGAGGCCGAAAACGAACTTGGACTCAATCCGCCTCTTGCCGGAGAACTCCTGGAAACGTGCATTCAGGTTGCCGAGGCCACCAGCGACGCAACCTCGCGGGCTCGGGCGATCTACTTGCTCGCACGGGTATCTCTCATAGACGGCAATGCGGAACGCGCGCTCGATCTGATCGAGGAATCTCGTGTGGCCTGGGTTGCATTGGACCGCCCACACCAGGCGTGCCGGACGAGCCTCGGACGCATGAACGTCCTCGACGAGCTGGGCCGCCACGCCGAGGCGGTCACGGTCGGCGACCACCTTCTCCAAGAACTCAGTGCAATTCATGGCGGCGAGACCGATGGGGACCTGACGTGGATCCGAGCTGCTGCGTCGGAGAATCTCGGAGCCGCACTCGGCTCAATGGGACAGCATCAGCGTGCGATCACCGCATCCGTGCAGGCCGAGACCGCATACCAGCGGTTGGGTCTGGTTCCCGACGTCGCCCGGGTTCGAGCAAACCGCGGAATCGAACTTATCGAAATGGGTTGTCCCAGCGACGGCGTCGCTGTCCTCGAAGCCGCCGCCGAGTTGTTCAAAGCCGAGGGCGATGAACTTTCACTCGCCAAGTGCCTGGCTCAAAAAGGCGATGGTGAAACCGCGCTCGGCCGGCACTCCGCGGCACTCGCAACACTCGAACGGGCGCGAGCGATGTTTGAACGTATCGGAGCTCGAGTCGAACTCGCTCGCGTGTGCGTGACCCTCGCATCGTTGTACCTGGAGCTGAACCTCACAGAAGAGGCTCACTCGCTGGCCACCACCGCCCGCGGCGCATTCGACGAGATGGGTCTCGAGCACGACTGCGCACGGGCGTCCTGGCACGTCGCCATGTGCGACGTACGTTTGGGCCGCCTTGAAGACGCAGTTCGAAATTGTGAGTACGCGGTGGACGCGTTCAACGAGGTCGGCGACGCCGCAATGGCGGCCCGTGCTCAACTGACGCTCAGCGAGGGGCTGTTCGCCCTTCGCGATGACGCCACAGCTCTTCGCTGTGCCAAGGCAGTCGTGGCGACGCTTCGCCTTTCCGAACGGCCGGGCTTGCTTGCCATTTCGCTTCTGTGGCTCTCCTTCCTTCTGCAGGATGACCACGGGCGCTGCGATGCGCTGTTGGATGAAGCAAGCCGTACGGCCGGCGATCTGCAACTCCCAGAACTGACCTTCCTCGTTACGCATCGCAAAGGATGTCTCCGACTCGCACAAGGTCGTCGTAACGAAGCTCGTCGACTCCTTGAGGAAGCTGTCCGGATCGCCGACTCGTTACATGGCGCGATACGCCAGAGTTCGCTTCGAACCGGGTTCCTTCTCCGACGAGCCAGAGCCCACACCGACCTCATATGTCTGCTACTCGCTTCGGGCGACCCAGACGACGAGCTGGCCGCTTTCCGTGTAAGCAACCGGTCCAAAGCGATTGGCCATGAGCAATGGAACGTATTCACCCACCGGCGTTCGGCCGATCGACATACGGGAGTTCAACCGGACTTGACCGACCAGCTTTCACATTCGGTGGTCAGTGCGCTCGGCGAGTTGCACGCCGCCTACGACAGGTTGATCGTCTGCGAATCCAAGAACTCGGTCGAACGACAGGAAGCCAGAGCGCGAATCGAAGTTCTTGAGCGCACGATCAGTCTGGCGAGGCTACGACTCGCCCCTCCAGAAATTGCACAGCCCCGACCAACGTCGCGCGACTCATGGGGCGATGTAGACCATCCCTTCGCAATCGCCTACCAGGTACTTGAAGATGAGGTCGTCGCGTTTTCGTGGTCCGCCAACCATCTAACGGTGCATAGAGACCTTTGTTCGATCAGGCACGTCCACCGACTCCTCGAGGATCTGGCGATCCACTGGAAACGTCAACGGCTTGCCATGGAGGTCGGACTTGATGCCGACATCACGCTCCTCCACGCGACACGCGAAACGCTTCAAGGCTTGTACATGGCGTTGCTCGCTCCCCTATCGGCGTTGCATTTCGCTCGCCTGTCGGCGTCGCAACCGGACACCGACGAACTGGTGATTTCCGTGGCTAGCGAGTTGGCCGACGTCCCATTCCACGCGCTGTTCGACGGTGCTCGCTACTTCGGTCAACTGGTGAATGTCGTCATTACCGGACCGCTCGGTGTGCAACATCCTTTTGGTTCGAGCGAGGACCCGTGCCGGCCGTTGGTGCATTTCGGCCGACCGTGTGAGGCCCTTGTTATGAGTACCACGGACCCCTCCCTTCCTGGTGCGACGAGTGAAGCCGCCTCGGTGGCTCGCTTGTTGGGAGTCGCTCCGGTACTGGGTTCCGACGCGACGTTCGAGAGATTTGCCGAGCGGGCACCTCATTGTCGGATTGTGCACATCGCCGGACACGGTATGCATCGGACGTCACGTCCATGGTTCTCCGGGTTGCGCCTGGCGGACCGGTGGATGTCGCCTTTCGACCTGTTGTCTGTTGACCTACGTGGTGTACTCGCTGTTCTCAGCGGCTGTGAGACGGGGCTCCATGTCTCCCGAGGAGCGGGCGACGAACCAATCGGGCTGGCCCGTGGTTTTCTCGCCGCTGGTGCGTCCGCTGTTGTCGTCACGCTCTGGCAGGTCAGTGACCGTTCAACCGAGATCTTCATGCGCGAGTTCTATCAATGCCTGTCGTCTGGGACGGACGCGTCGCAGGCTCTACGGGACGCTCGATTGTCCGTAGCCGAACGTTTTCCGCACCCTTTCCATTGGGCCGCGTTCGTGCTCCTAAGAAACGACCACACAACATCTCCCTCGCGAACGAACAACGTTCCCGCAGAGGTGGAAGAAGTAACGACCCAAAGTGCACGACGAAAGGCAAACGCATGAACCGACGACGCGGTCTGACCGCAACACTGTGGGGCATCGCGCTCAGCTCGACGGTTGGCGCTGCGTCAACCGTTCCGATTTGGACACCGTCAAATCCTGCCTACGCGACGACCTCAACATCGTCGACGAACGTCAACTCGGGCGTCGCAGCCCCGGGGAGTTCAGTGAAGGTCACAGCGAAGCTGCGTCCCGGCACTGACATGGCCGCCACCTCGGCACGTCTAGGACTCTCGGGGTACCGGACAGTGCTACGGACGCGCGGGATCTTTGAACTCGTCGTTCCTCTACAGGGACGCGAGGCACAGGACAAAGACGCAGCCCGCAAGGTCATCGAACGTCTGAAGAAGGATCAGGCGTTCGTGTGGGTGGAAGGCGATGAGACGCAGGGTCCGGGAGATGAACGTTTCTACGCATGGATCGACGGGACAAGCCAGTATGTGGGTTCCGACCAGAACCTCTGGCTGACGCAACCTGCGGGGAATGACATCGGCCTGGTGCAGGCTCATCAGCGATCACTCGGGGAAGGTGTGACCGTTGCCGTTCTCGATACCGGCGTCGACGCAGCGCACCCCTCGCTCGTCGGACGCGTGGTCGGCGGATACGACTATGTGGACGATGACGCGAATCCGGAAGATCCGGCAAACGGCGTTGACGAGGATGGAGACGGTCGCATCGATGAAGCTGCGGGCCACGGTACGTTCGTCACGGGTGTTGTTACGCTTGTCGCCCCGAAGTCACGTATCTGGGTCGCCCGCGTGTTGAACAGCGACGGACAGGGATCGGCACCCATTGTCGCCGAAGCCATTCACGGCTT